>NZ_JAJCHK010000079.1:0-2466 GCF_020554465.1 Enterocloster sp. 210928-DFI.2.20 | reverse complement strand
CGTATGAGCCGGTAGAAATCGGAAAAGGTGACCTCCACCCGGTCCTCTTTTGAGAATGCATCCAGTAGCGTTCCCATCTGTTTCTCCTTCCTTCCGGTATCCCGGAAATGTTACTTTTTCTCAGTTTCCATAGCCTTCCTAATGGCCCTTAACTCCTTCAGGATTTCAATTAACACCTTCAGGGTTTCGACCTTGGTCGTATACTCAAACATTGCCATGATTTCACCTCCATAACCACCCCGGCTCCTGGCCTTTCCTCTTCCGTACCGGCCTCAGGACCTTCAGCCTGGTACCATCCCACAGGACCTTCAGCCTGGCATG
This sequence comes from Enterocloster sp. 210928-DFI.2.20, assembly GCF_020554465.1. Taxonomy (NCBI): domain Bacteria; kingdom Bacillati; phylum Bacillota; class Clostridia; order Lachnospirales; family Lachnospiraceae; genus Enterocloster; species Enterocloster sp. 210928-DFI.2.20. Next base: position 2,145 of record NZ_JAJCHK010000079.1, on the reverse strand, counting down.
GTCCCACTCCGCTGCCCAACTTCCACGCATGGGTTCCTCTATCCGTTCAATCAGATAACGAGCCTTATACTCCCTGCCGGTATCACTATAATAGGCAATCAGCTGATGATGACGGATATCCAGCAGTTCCATAAGTTCAGAGTTTCTATACTCCCCCATGTACCTGCCATGGTCATACAGCCTGAAATAGGCTGCCCGTCCTGCCATACCGGTCCCCCCTTCCCCTCAAAACCAGGCCTCATCTACCGGAGCGCTTCCACCATGAGCTGGATGCCTGCCTTCATCCCGGCTATGTAGTTCTCTTCCTGGGCCCTTCCTGATAGCTCAATATCCATTTCCTCTAATTCGTCAAACGCCTCCAGCTGGCCTTTTTTTAATGTTTTCCGGAATCTCTGGTGGGCTTCATAGTTCTCCTTCATCCAGCGTTTATATGCGCGGGAATAGTCCATTCCGTCAGCCGGACGGAAATCACCATGGAATATGCGTTTAAAGAGCTTCGTATGTTTCCCTGGCATGACTACACCTCCTGTCCTGCAAACGCAAAACACTCCGTTCCGATTCCTTCTTCATCCAGGACAATAATCCCCTTCCCATCCGGGATACCAAAGAGTCCATAAGCCGCCCAGTTGCAGCCAGACGCATCTCCCGCCTTCGGGGCCCCCTTTCCCGTATATCTTCCAAGGCACTCCTGGCAGGCACAGTTTGGTCCTTTGGCTCCGGCCTCTTTAAAATCCCTGATTGATGCAATATGTCCGCACATAGGGCACTCAAACTTCCAATCCATGTAGTCCTTACCAAAACGTCTTTTTCCTTCCTCCCTCCATTCCTGGATTGTCATTATCTTATGCGTGGCATCCTCAACGACCTTGGTCGCTCCTGTGTGTAACTTAATTGTCCGTTTCATCTCCACTCTCCTCTCTTTACTATTCTATCCTATGGCTCCGGCGCACTATCTCCTCATGGTACTGCTTTGCATTCTCCGCCTTCCGGTCCCATAAGGCCCACATGCAATGCAGGACCCCCAGAAGGTAGGACTGGGCAAGGGCCGCATCCGCCCAGGACTTTTCATCCAGATAATCCTGGTATTCCCGGTATTTCCGGTCAAACAACTGCATCAGTCCTTCCATCAGCTCAGCATCCCTTCCGGCGTATCCTTCTTCATCTGCTCCTTCTCTATTTCCCGGCGCACATGTTCCCCCAGCTCCAGGGTCTGCTTCAGCTGGACCGCCTCCCTGGCAAGCTGGCTTTCACGGAGAAGGGCCTCCACCTCCAGCTCCATCCAATCGGATTTTTGTTGCTGTGTAGCTGGATGCCCCAGGTAGATGGCCGTGGCTTCCAACTGCGCACATAGGACCCCCGCCATAGCAGACCCAAACGTCCCCTTACCTTCCTTATCCTTCATCCCCGGCCATCCTCCTTTTCCGGCTTCCGCTCCAGGATGGCCTTCATGGCCTCAATCAATCCCTGGCACTGGTAATAGGTCAGCCATTCCACTGCGTCCACCCGGTACATCCGGTGGCACAGGGCACGGACCTGCCGCTCCTCCCAGCCCAGCTTCTCCTTCAGCTGGCCTATCTTTCGGCGCTGCCGTCCGGTCTGCGGGTTCCCCCTGCGTTCCGGCAGCCTCCCTTCCTGCCGTTTGATATCGTCCTTCTGTTTCTGCAGGATATGGCAGACATGGGACAGCTCCGACCGGTTCAGCTCACGGATGCTGTCCTTCCCGGTCTCACGGGCCACCAGCAGGTGCAGCTCCTCCTCGGTCAGCCCCAGCTCCTTTGACTTGGCTAACCCCCACAGGGTCTTGATGGTATACCTATATCCCGTTCCCATAGGCTTCCCCTCCTCCTGGCAGGCAGGGCACTTCCCTCCTGGATGGCCGGCTCCTGCGTTCCTGTAGGAATGCAGGGATTTGGGGTCCCGTCTCCCTGACCTTTGGCGCAGCCGGTTCCCGCACCTCCGCGGAACTGGCCTTCAGATTTATATCATAGGCTCCCAGCTCCCCGAGCTTCTGGAGGATGGTTCCCATGATATCCACCTCTCCCAGGTTCACCTTGTCCTCCGGGCATGTGTATGTAATGGTCAGTATCTTGCGTTTCATCGTCCATTCCCTCCCTACAGCAGCATCATGGCGGATGCCTCGTTGAT
>NZ_JAJCHK010000078.1:0-2520 GCF_020554465.1 Enterocloster sp. 210928-DFI.2.20 | reverse complement strand
ACGCACCGCGCCACCCGGTTGGTTTCTTCATAATGCCCTACCACCACATTCTGTATCGTTTTATCATATATCATTGCAAAAACTTCGTGCGCTATCATTTAAGTCTCTCCTTACTTTAATCGTATAAGAACAACGCCAGAGCCTCCGGGGCCACCAGCAATGGCAGTTCCATAAACGGCTCCGCCACCTCCGCCTCCGCCTCCGCCAGTGTTGGCAGCACCTGCGTTGCCCGTGCCATTATGTGCCCCGCCTGCACCTCCTCCGCCTGCACCTCCAGCGCCAGGATTGCTGCGTGAAACTCCACCACCTCCTCCGCCTCCAGCATATAAAGTATTTCCAGCTTCTCCAAAGGCCCTTGTGGTATATCCCTGACTTCCAGTACCAGCACCGTCTGCATATCCATTGCCGCCAGCATTTATGACTGGTCTTGGTTCCAGGTCATTATATCCTCCGCTCCCTCCCCTGGATCCGCCATATCCTCCACTGGCTCCGCTGGCCCCATCTCCGCCTTTTCCACCATTGGCCGTGCATAAGACAATGCCTCCTCTTGATACCGATGTTGCCCCACCCGTGCCACCTGGGCCGTTAATAGCTGTGTTTTGCCCGCCTCCGTTTCCGATGACGCAATTCATTATCTGGCCGGCAGCCACGCCTATGTTAAGAGCGGTGGCGGTGTACCCACCGCCACCGCCGCCTCCACCTTGCTCATAGGCAATACTCGTAAACCGGTATCCAGCACCCCCTCCGCCTCCTCCGCCTACACAAAAGATGTCGGCCTGCGTGTAGCCTTCCGGAATCACATAATTCTGGGTGCCAGTAATGGTAACGACTGCTGGTCCATTTGTCGCACAAACAGCGTATTTAACGGTAGACGGGTCATATACAGGGCTATATATTTCACCTAAACTGGTAATTGCATAAGTCAGGGCAGTGAAATAATAGGTTGTATTTAATGCTGGTAAATCCATAAACGCCTGTGACCAGGCTCCCGGGGCAACATTGTTTCCTGCTCCTGAAAAAATCGCATCCCAAGCCGAAGCATTCCAAGCTGGATATCCGCCTCTACTGGCTTTTATTATTACTCCGCTGTAAGGTTTCCCTGCCGCCGCATACGGATTCTGCCATTTCAAAAGTACTCTGCGTCCACTGTATGCGGCTACGCTAAAAGACAGTAAACTGTTAACCGTCATTCGTCCCGTTCCAGGCTCGTCATTACTGTCGGACGTAACCGCAGTCTCCCCAGCAAGCACATGATCCAGCGTGGCTGTGCACTCGTCACTTCCGGTTCCGCCTCCGCCCCCGCCTGTCATCAATATTTCTCCCATCTGTCTTTACACTCCTTTCAAGCCCACGGTCATATCAATCGTGGGCTTCTTATTGTAGCATTTAAATGTTGCCTGCCCATCTGCCGTGTCCCCATCGTCAATCATCCCAAATGCTTTATTGTACGCTTTCACCATTTCCGGTGTTGCCCCGTCTGCAATCACCTTTACCAGTATGGGGTTGTCCTCCGTTGTCAGCCCCTCTACCGGCACAGTCTGGGTATATGGGGCCGCAGTGCTCCATCCGGATGCCTGGAGTGTGACGGGGACAACATGATTCAGGGCATTCACTGCCTTATTCGTGGTGTTAATGTCACTAGGACCAAACACATCACCTTCCTGGCTATACACAGTCACATCCTGAATTTCTGATTTTCCTTCTCCAACCTGGATTATCTGATACTTTCGGTTGCCCTCAAACACATCTGCCTTGTAATCTGTCTTTAATGCCATTCTTGCCTCCTGTTTCCTATTGCCCTCATGCCCAGCCTAAACGCCAGACGCTGCTGTCCACTCACCATGCTGTCATACATATCTCCCAGGTCCTTAAGTATCTGTTCGATATCATTTGCCTGGTAAATGCTTTCATATGTTATTTTTGCGGGGATGGCCGGAGTACTGGCCTTCGTATAATAGGCAGCCCGAAGCGTTTTAATGTTATTCAGCAGCCTGGACATCTCCGTATCCGTCCGGAAGTCCTCCATCTTCCATGCCTTGGCCTGTATGGTCACCCCCAGACGCCCCGCCAACAGCGCACAGGCCTCTTCCACACGGTTTAAGTCTGTATACGCTATATATGCCCTATCTGTGTCATTGGCCAGGTCATCCGCCGTCCTGTCCGTTATCAGCGTTTCCAATACCGTACTCATCTTACTGTCACCTCCGCCGTTACCTTACGCCGACTAAACTTAAAATCCAGCTTCGTGATATTGCCCGTCATTGTCCCCCGGAACCCGGTTGCCACATTTACCCGGTTCCCTAACTCCTGGTCGTTTATGACAGCCCGGAAACTGATACTCTCATTGCTGCTGTAGTATCCATATACCCGATCAAGCACCGCCTGCGCATTTCCGGCTGTCACCAGTGTGGCCTCCTTGACTTCGGCAATGTTTTTATTCTGCGTAATCTTTGGGTTTTCTTTCAGCAACATGGCCGTGCTGTGGTTGTACTTAAGCCCGGTCAGTACCACTTCATTGCC
>NZ_JAJCHK010000077.1:0-2654 GCF_020554465.1 Enterocloster sp. 210928-DFI.2.20 | reverse complement strand
GAAAAGAATGTTGGAAGTGTGCTTTTCAGCACACCCCAACATTCAGTATAGACCCCATAAAACCTCCAGAATCCAGAAGCCCTTTGCCGGCAGATGTAAGGAATATGGGACCTTATGATTGGTATATATGATTGGACTGGATTGAAAAGATATTATTGTATTCCCTGATTATACCTATAATCGCAGAGGAACATCATTTCCCTGTGGGACTTAATTCTTTACATCTGCCAATAGTGCATGCCCCTGTCATTTGTTTTATATCGTCCAGGTTCCGGGCGCCGTTATCCAGAGCTTCCAGAATCTGTGCCTTTGTGACACCCGCGCAATAACATATCACTTCACGATTATCCATTATCATTCTCCTTTATCATTTTCTGATAATTTCACTATATCACAAACACTCCAATATATCTATAGAAGCACTGCGCGCGGCTTCCTTTTTCTGGCTTATCCAGGTGAGATGTGATAAAATAGAGACAGATAGATTTTGACTGAACCCCTCACTGAAACTTGCAGTCAGCGCCAGGCACCACAGAGCTTTTGGCGGGAAAGGCTGGTCATAAATGAAAAAAATAAAATGCCCCATTTGCCAGAAAGAGTTGGAACAGGACAGCATACAATGCCCTTACTGTAAATATAGATTCAAAATCGTGCCCAAGCGCGTTAACAGTCCGGAAGATAATAAAATGCGGTTAGACGGTTACCTGGTATCCGATATCCGGGACTGTCTGGTTCATACCGAAGAAGATACACTGGAACGGTTCAGAAAAGCCCAGAACAAGCCGGAGTTTAACCCTTCCGCCGGATTTGGAGGAAACCTTTGGTTTGCCAAAAAAGGCATGTTTGACATTTCCCTGTGGCTCATAGTCCTCAATATGACAGCAGTCCCTCTGATGGCTGCCGCTTATGGATGGATGCACAAGGGAAGCCGTTCTCTGCCTTATGATACCGGCTATGTATTTCTGTTCCTCCTTATTATGCTGGCGTTGGAATTCTATCCTTTGGGAAAAATAGCGGACCGGATGTTCTGGAAACACACCAGGGAAGTTCTCGATTTTCATGGGTGTAACAACAGGGCAGAGGAAGAGAACCCGGAGTTAAAAAAGATGCTGGCAGAGGACGGCGGACTGTCAACGGCCAACAGTCTGATCATTCTTGGACTGGATCTGCTGCTCATGTTTTTCTGTAAACAGGTAACCACAGCAATTTTTCTGTATTTCAGCTACACCAGATAAAGGGGGAGACAATGAAGCCATTGAAAAAGAGCACAGGAATCCTGGCGGCAGTCATCCTTATTGTCATGATATCAGGACTTTTGCTGGCCAATCAGATGATTGATCACCTTGAAAATAATATAACCACGGATTATACAAAGGTATACCATGATGACCTGAATCGGCTGCTGGGAGAGGGGTGGATGGTGCTGGCGAAAGAGAGCGGCTATACGGTCACGCCCTTTGATTCCACTAACATTTATACATGGGAAATCGGTTATAAGGATAAGGACGGACAGGAGCGCTCCATACTGCTCAGTAACTTTAAGGACAGGAGTATGGAACACCCATTCGGATACTGCATAGAAAAGAATTTCCAGACCATGACAGGAGAGGTATATGCCAGGGATGTAATCAGCCCTGTTATTCCCGCTGTCTGTTGGCAGCCTGAGTACTGGATTAGATTTCTCAATTATTATGTCAGCGGAGACCATATAACAGACAGGCCGTATAAGGACCCTGCTGCAGACATAAGTCCCAGGGCAGAGGTAGCGCTTAAGACATCGCCCCTGTTGGATGAATCTGACAGCAGCATGGATTGGGAAAATCCAGAATCAGATTTTTGTTTGTATGATATTGATTATGCCGGTATCTTCAAAAGGAAGCCGGACCTCTGGTATCTAAGCGTTTCTCTGGATTTTTATTTGGAGGATATGGAGCAAGCTGAGTATGCCGGGAAAGCAGATGCCCTGGAGGAAACCGCGAAGCAGGTTCTGGCCCGTCTCAACGAATATACGGGGCATACAGTGAACGCAGAAATCATTTACCCTACAGGTTCAGACCAGAAGGGCAGTGCATATCATCACTGGTATGTCATAAACGGCGACATTGTGGACCAGTCCGTATCCGATATACAGCTTCCCATATTTGGTGTCGTTGACCCGATGTATAATCACATGAAAAAATTCTATCATCCGGAGCAGGAATATTAAAACAGTTTGGATGAAAGAGATGGTTTCAACATGTCTGAAAATTGCGCGAAAATGAAATCTATATTTAAACTCAGGTATAGTTAGGCCCGGATAGAACGGCCTTTCCAACTATTCGCGAAAGTCTAGTAATCAGTAAGCACTAAACAGTAGGGTCCAAACTCAAGGAACCAACCGCAGAAACTATCTTGTTATGTATATCAGTGAATGCCTTAATCTGGGATTCATATAAAACAATACGCTCATGAATATCAATATCCAAAGTGTCAAAGATTCTTTTATCCCGTTCATGACGGTGTTTTATAATATCCAATTTTTCCGTTGCCAATATGTCCAGATAGAGCAGTTCAGTCTTATTAAAATCCACCTGCATATAACACCCTCCTTTACCATATCTATAATCTCTCGGAATCTCTAAGCCAGTAAATATAAGGCTTTCAGATTCCTTTTT
>NZ_JAJCHK010000076.1:0-3091 GCF_020554465.1 Enterocloster sp. 210928-DFI.2.20 | reverse complement strand
TGGATAAGCCCTCGACCGATTAGTATTAGTCAGCTCCGTACATTACTGCACTTCCACCTCTAACCTATCTACCTCGTCGTCTTCAAGGGGTCTTACTCGCTTTCGCGATGGGATATCTCATCTTGAGGGGGGCTTCACGCTTAGATGCCTTCAGCGTTTATCCCGTCCAGACTTGGCTACCCTGCCATGGCCTTGGTAGGCCAACAGGTACACCAGCGGTCTGTCCATCCCGGTCCTCTCGTACTAAGGACAGCTCCTCTCAGATATCCTACGCCCGCGCCGGATAGGGACCGAACTGTCTCACGACGTTCTGAACCCAGCTCGCGTACCGCTTTAATGGGCGAACAGCCCAACCCTTGGGACCTGCTACAGCCCCAGGATGCGATGAGCCGACATCGAGGTGCCAAACCACTCCGTCGATGTGAACTCTTGGGAGTGATAAGCCTGTTATCCCCAGGGTAGCTTTTATCCGTTGAGCGATGGCAATCCCACTTTCATACCACCGGATCACTAAGTCCTACTTTCGTACCTGCTCCACCCGTCGGTGTCGCAGTCAAGCTCCCTTATGCCTTTGCACTCTTTGGATGGTTTCCAACCATCCTGAGGGAACCTTTGAGCGCCTCCGATACCCTTTCGGAGGCGACCGCCCCAGTCAAACTCCCCGCCTGACATTGTCCCCCGCCCGGGTCACGGGCGCAGGTTAGAAACCCAATATCGCAAGGGTGGTATCCCAACATTGGCTCCACACAGACTGGCGTCCATGTTTCAAAGCCTCCCACCTATCCTGTACATGCAATACCGAATCCCAGTATCAAACTGGAGTAAAGCTCCATGGGGTCTTTCCGTCCTGGCGCAGGTAACCAGCATCTTCACTGGTATTTCAATTTCACCGGGTGCATTGTTGAGACAGCGCTCAAATCATTACGCCTTTCGTGCGGGTCGGAACTTACCCGACAAGGAATTTCGCTACCTTAGGACCGTTATAGTTACGGCCGCCGTTTACTGGGGCTTAAATTCAAAGCTTCGCTTGCGCTAACCTCTCCTCTTAACCTTCCAGCACCGGGCAGGCGTCAGCCCATATACCTCACCTTACGGTTTTGCATAGACCTGTGTTTTTGCTAAACAGTTGCTTGAGCCTATTCTCTGCGGCCACATCTCTGTGGCACCCCTTCTCCCGAAGTTACGGGGTCATTTTGCCGAGTTCCTTAACAATGCTTCTCCCGCCGGCCTTAGGATTCTCTCCTCATCTACCTGTGTCGGTTTACGGTACGGGCATGTATCACACAATAGCGGCTTTTCTTGACAGCCGGAATCACACACTTCGCTACTTTAGTTCGCTGCGCGTCACGTCTTCGGATTGCACGGCGGATTTGCCAACCGTACTCCTACCTCGCTTGCCCCGGTATTCCCATTCCCGGGATGTGTTGTCCTTCTGTGTCCCCACAGTTCTGATGATACATGGTACAGGAATTTCAACCTGTTGTCCATCGACTACGCCTCTCAGCCTCGCCTTAGGCCCCGACTTACCCAGAGCAGATCAGCTTTACTCTGGAAACCTTGGATATTCGGCCTGGAGGATTCCCACCTCCATCTCGCTACTCATTCCGGCATTCTCTCTTCTTAACGCTCCACGGCTCCTTATCGGTACCGCTTCTCCGCACTAAGAATGCTCCTCTACCAATGTACTTACATACATTCCTAAGCTTCGGTGTTGTGTTTCAGCCCCGGACATTTTCGGCGCAGGACCTCTCGACTAGTGAGCTATTACGCACTCTTTGAATGTGTGGCTGCTTCTGAGCCAACATCCTAGTTGTCTTTGAAATCCCACATCCTTTTCCACTTAACACACACTTTGGGACCTTAGCTGTAGGTCTGGGCTCTTTCCCTTTTGACTACCCAACTTATCTCGTGCAGTCTGACTCCCATACATCATTTATGCGGCATTCGGAGTTTGATATCCCTTGGTAAGCTTTGACGCCCCCTTAGGAATTCAGTGCTCTACCTCCGCTAAACTAATATGAGGCTAGCCCTAAAGCTATTTCGAGGAGAACCAGCTATCTCCGGGTTCGATTGGAATTTCTCCCCTATCCACACCTCATTCCCACCCTTTTCAACGGATGTGGATCCGGTCCTCCACGGAATTTTACTTCCGCTTCAACCTGGACATGGATAGGTCACCCGGTTTCGGGTCTGCCTGTACTGACTTGACGCCCATTTGAGACTTGGTTTCCCTTCGGCTCCGAGCCTTAAGCTCTTAACCTTGCCAGTACCGGCAACTCGCCGGACCGTTCTACAAAAAGTACGCGGTCGCACCTTAACGTGCTTCCACAGCTTGTAAACACAGGGTTTCAGGTTCTTTTTCACTCCCCTCCCGGGGTCCTTTTCACCTTTCCTTCACAGTACTATGCGCTATCGGTCACTAAGGAGTATTTAGCCTTGGAGGGTGGTCCCTCCGACTTCCCACAAGGTTTCTCGTGTCTCGTGGTACTCTGGATCCTGCTGCTTCCTATTGTTTTCGTGTACGGGGCTTTCACCCTCTCTGGCCTGACTTCCCAGACAGTTCCACTAACAAATCGGTTCACGTTTGCAGTCCATAACCCCAGCATGCACGCACGCTGGTTTGGGCTCTTCCCATTTCGCTCGCCGCTACTTTGGGAATCGATGTTTCTTTCTCTTCCTCCGGCTACTTAGATGTTTCAGTTCACCGGGTTCCCTCTGCATGGCTATGGATTCACCATGCAGTGACTGAGGTTTGCTCAGCCGGGTTTCCCCATTCAGATATCTCCGGATCAAAGGATATTTGCTCCTCCCCGAAGCTTTTCGCAGCTTATCACGTCTTTCATCGGCTCTTAGTGCCAAGGCATCCACCCTGCGCTCTTTATAGCTTAACCAAATGATTTCCCGCCGCGGGTTGCTGCGGGTCCTCTAAACGTCCATAGCGTTGGACGCTTTGGTTCTAGGTTTTCATAAACGCTTTCGCATTTACAAGTTTGTTTTTCCATACAATCTCTTGTATGGCCTCGGATGTCTTGATATTCTGATTTAGAATATACAATTCATTTTTATTCAATATGCGGTTTTCAAGGTACGT
>NZ_JAJCHK010000075.1:0-3160 GCF_020554465.1 Enterocloster sp. 210928-DFI.2.20 | reverse complement strand
CCCCCCCCCCCCCCCCCCCCCCCCCCCCCCCCCCCCCCCCCCCCCCCCCCCCCCAAAGCTGATATCTGCTCTTACTTATTTTATGAGTAAGATCGTCTGTGACAGTGCGGTACCGACTTATTTTCTGGTTTCGTCCATGTTATTTTATCGCTCGATGAAGTACACTTGGAAGCAGAATATGGTCAAGAAGATCAGGAGCCTGTTGGTTCCGTATGTGATCTTCAATACTTTGTGGATCCTGATGATGATGATGCGGATCGTGCTTTTGGATTCTCCCGCAAGCAGTATTCCGGATTATTTCAGTTATTCCGTGTTCGACTGGCTGAATGCATATCTGGGATTGGTAGGCGAATGCAAGCCGGAGTTATCGCTGCTGTGGTTTTTAAGAGATCTGTTCCTGCTGAATATTCTGGCATCAGTAATCAAGTGGCTGATCGACAGGTTGCCGAAGGTGATGATGATCTTCAATCTGATCATTTGGTTCGGGTGTATATCAACATATGGTGAGAACACATATACGCTCTACGGACTTCATACATATGCACTTGTACTCTGGATCTTCGGATATTATATCGTTAAATATGATATCCATATGAAAGTTATGGATAGAGTGAATGTCTGGGCGGCAACGCTGGCATTTGTCGTAGCGGCAATCTTGGATTTTGTGATCAGATGGACACTGTTCCACAGACTATTTATCCTTGTTGCAGTTCTTTATGTCGTAAAGATATCCAAGTTCCTTGTTCCTGAGGGAAAGATGATGAGGTTGCTGGCACCAACAACGTTCTTTATTTACCTGACGCATAGGTTTATATATACGATTATCGGGTTTTTCTATGAAAATACCGTGCTGACATACAGCATCATGTATTTCATAAAACCGATGATAGGGGTATTGTGCGGAATGTTAGGGTATTACATACTGAAACGAATCTGCCCCGGATTGTTAGGAATATTGGTAGGAGACAGAGTGACGAAGTGCGAAAGGAGCGCGGGGAATATATAGGATTTGAAAAGAGGTTAATTCAATTCATTATGTACGACTATCTAGTGTACTGACCGAGTTATATTCAGCTAAATAATGATTCTATAAAATACCATTCCGTGATATACTAAAAAGAATCGGCGGTGGTGGCTATGGCAAGACCTAAAACATATATCATTAAGCTCACAGATGGCAAGAGAGATACACTATACAAAATAATTAGTGACAAGAAAAACTGTAAGACTGCTATAAAACGATGCCAGATATTGCTTGAACTGGATGAGGTTCACGGGACGGGGCTTACTCACTCCCAGCTTGCACACAGATATGCTGTCTGCCCCACTACCATAACAAATGTTATCCAGTCTTATGTCAAAAATGGTATAAAAGATATCATCCGGTACAACATCAGTCCAAATTCCAGCGCTGCATTATGAAAGATGGACGTACGTACTGAGGCACGCATCATCCAGATGGCCTGTGATCCAGCCCCAGAGGGGCATTCACGCTTGATAATCCGGCTCCTGGAGGAAAAAGCCCGCATTGAGCTTAATGTTCCAGTAAAAAGGAAAACCATATGCCAGACTTAAAAAAATGAACTTCGACCTCACAAAAATGCCTACTGGTGCATTCCGCTAAAGGGAAATGCAGAATTAGTATCTTGTATGGAAGATATCCTGGACCTTTATGAACTGCCCTACAACCCAGATATTACTGTATTATGCATGGATGAAAAGCCATACCAGCTGCTGGGGGAAACCAGGGATCCATTACACATGCGTTCAGGGGATACCCGGAAGATTGATTATGAATATATCAGGAACGGCACCTGCAGCATATTTGTATTCGTGGAACCGCTGGGAGGTGTGCGCCATGTCAGCGTCCGGAAACACTGTACAGCTGTTGACTGGGCTGATGAGATCCGATATCTGGTAGATGTCAGCTATCCTGACCGCGATAATATCATACTCGTCATGTATAATCTAAATATCCATGCCATTTCATCCCTGTATAGGGCATTCCCTGCCCCGGAAGCCCGAAGAATTGCCAAAAGACTGGAAATTCATTATACCCCAAAACATGGGAGTTGGTTGGACATTGCCGAAATAGAGCTTAACGTAATGGCTCGCCAATGTCTGTCTCGTAGGATTAAGGAGATAATTTTGCTCCGCCAGGAACTGGCAGCATGGGAAAGTGACCGTAATAAGCACACTTCATATATCCAATGGCAGTTCACTACTGACAATGCTAGAATTAAACTGATATAGCTCTATCTCAGGTTTGGCTTATCCTGAGAAAAGTGATTTGACTGAATATAAACTGGTCAATACACTAGCTATATGTCAGTTTTTTGGGAAAACACGCATGGGGACCGAAGAAAATTTCTGGCAATGGTCGGATACCACCACGTTTACTCCGGAGTGGGAGCGAGTTTACATTTGGTATGACCGCTCCCAGTGGACATAAGGAGTTAAAAAAGCATGGGAGAATCTGATATGAAAAAAATGCCGATAATTACTTGACAGTAATAAGTCTAAAATTTTACCTATATAAAGAAATACACTTCTTTAATCTTGTGATAAAATACATTTATATAAAGGCAAAGGAACATATCTTTCCCAATTTCCCAGACCATGTCTAAAAGGAGCCGACCTCTTGAATTCGCTATTTCCTAAAACCATTCATTACATTTTTCAGGATATATTTAAAGAAATGCAATATCTTCCCTTAGCTTTTTTATTGGGTATTCTGTTATATCTGATAACTATTTTATGTATACGTCGTTACAAAAAACCTATATGCAGCACCCTATTCACTAGCTACCTTATAATGCTTTTTATCATAACCATATTTGAGCGTGAACCAGGGTCGCGTACAGGAATAAGTTTTAAGTTCTTTGATACATTAGGCGGACCCAGAGCAAATGCATATGTGATTGAGAATGTACTTCTTTTTATCCCTTTTGGAATCTTTATTCCACTAAAATGGAAACAGTTGAGGAATCCGTTTGTATGCTCCATTCTGGGATTCTGTCTGAGCTGTATCATTGAAATGATACAGTTGATTACAGAACGAGGTCATTTCCAGATTGATGATATTGTAACTAATACGTTAGGAACGATGATCTCTCGGAATCTTGAGTGATCATGCCAGCAAAACTCTGGCATTGAACTT
>NZ_JAJCHK010000074.1:0-3181 GCF_020554465.1 Enterocloster sp. 210928-DFI.2.20 | reverse complement strand
GTCGCTTGTGTTTGTCAACAACTTTTTTCATTTTTTTATTTCTTATTCTCTTGCGCTTTTGGTACTCACCGCAGCGCAAGAGATATCTTACCAGATGCTTCAACAAATGTCAACAGGTTTTTTCAACTTTTTTCATTTTTTGCATTTTTCTATATCCAACCTGTTTCAATCCCTATGATTCCCCTGGTTTAACCGGCTTAAATCCGACATGACAGAACGCATAAACAAGGGATTCTTTTTATATTCAGCCATATTACATGCCTCGCATATCAGCTCAAACAGCCTCTGAGTACTTTCTTTCCCCATACCTCCTCTGTATCCTTCTGTACACCTCCTGATCTTGGATATCCTTGAGAGTCCTTCATGAATCATGGCTATCCCTGTTCTTTTGTCATAAACCTTATCCCACGCTGGACAATACACATCAACTTCCTCCAATCGTTCCAGACGCTTTAATGTTTCCTCACTGGCATGAGAGTCATCATAAATCAAAACGTCTGATGGCTCCGGTATGGAATCTCCGGTAAAAAGTATTTTCTGCTCCCTGTAATAAAAACACAATGATTCTCTGGAATGGCCGGGTGCGCCTATTACCTGAATGGTAATCCCAGGTTCCAGGCACAGCAGATCCCCGTCAGACAAGATACGGTCCACCGTAACAGAACCATCCACCAGACTATAAAAGCCAGGTATGGGCCGTTTCTCATATTGAAGATCTATATCCTCAATCCAATCCCGCTCTCCCCTGCTGGCATATACGCAGCAGGAATACATTTCCTTTATGGTTTTTAGGGCACCAATATGGTCCGGATGGGAATGGGTCAACAGTACAGCATTTATATTTTCTCTGTTTTTTCCAATTTTATGTATATATTCCTCAATTTTTTTATCACATCCTTTTACCCCTGCGTCAACCAGGTAACATCCTTTCTTTCCTGTTATGATATACACATAGACATATCTTGTGATTTCAGGTGTAATATTAAACTGAACGCGCAGCTGATGAACTCTGTCATTTATCTTCATTCCATTCTCCTCTCTCTCTTACCACTGTTATCCCCATACCTCTCCCCTGCCGTGACAATAATGGCCTGGCTGTCCACTGTATTTTTCCTTTTACTCATGATTTTTCTGTATTTCTCTGAGGAAAAACACCGGTCTATGCTCTCCCTGTCCGGAAACCATATCATAATGAAGCGGTCCGGATGCCAGTCTTTCCCTATATATTCAATCCCTTCGCTCCTCACCACATACCTTCCTCCGTGTTCTTCCACAATAGGCCTGACCCGTTTTATGTAATCGTCATAATCTGCCCGGTCCTTTCCTGGCTCCAGGAAAACAGAAATAATAAAGTAACAGCTCATATCTTCTCCTTTCTACGCAAGTATCCACTTGCATAACTATTAAAAATAAATGGCACCGTATGGTACCATATATTTATGCATTTACTTGGCCACTCCATGGACAAACGCATCTACCATTTTAATAATATACTCATCTGCTTTCATCTCAGTCAGGCCGCTGCCAAAAGAGGCCTTAAAAAATACAAATCCAAAATTCAACGACAAAAACATCATGGCCATACTCTCGTAATCATCCGATATGAGCTTTCCCTTCTCATACATTTTCCTGAAATATGCCGTAACACCGGTTTTAAAGACCTGGGGAATGGCTAAGATCCCTTCCCTTGTATCCTCCGCCAGCTCTGGTGTACGCAGTCCCAGGGAGAGCTTAACAAATTCCGGCGTGACTTTTTTCATGTAAATACGGGCAAATTGGCACAGGTCCTCTGTCAGATTACCCGTCTCAATCATAAAATCATCCGGTTCCAAATCCGGATGCCATCTTTTCTGTCCCATGGCCTGAAGCACAATTTCCTTCTTCCCCTTAAATTTTCTGAAGATAGTACACTCGTTCACCCCGGCACGTTTTGCGATATCCTTTGTAGTGGTAGCTGTATATCCTCTCTCCACTACAAGTTCCATGGCTGCATCTATAATATTCTGTCCTGTCTGGTCCATATCACCCTCCCCAAAGCGCAAGTGTACACTTGCATCATACAATAATCCCATCTCCCTGTCAAGGCTTCCTGTCACAAAAAGGTCAAGCTGTTCATTATTTCCTCCGTATCCAGTGACGATATAGAGCCGCCGAACATAACCATCTGCAGTCTGTCTCCATTGATTCTGGCATAAACCTTCAAAAATCCGGGTATGCCCAGGGAAGATGCATCCATATAGTGATAACTGTACCAGAGTCCGTTTGAAAGCTGCCTGGTTGTCTTGGTCTGGGGTGTCCCCAACTCTGCTTCCACAGCTGCGTCCAGTACGCTTTCCTGGTAGGTGTATACCAGGTCTGCATATCCGCCAAAGTCCGCGAGGGATTCTGACATGATGCAGATAAGGCTGCTGCCGTCCACACTGGTCATATATATTCCCCTCTCATCAGAGGAATGAAATACAAATTCTTCGGGAACTGTGAGAAGCACATTACCAATCTGTTTTATTGCGCCGCTGTCCTGGCCCTGCTCCTGCACACCTGTCAGCTCCTGTTGGGGCACCTCTGCCTGTTCCTGCATCTGCGCCTGAACCTCTTGCTGCATTTGCACCACTCCGTCCTCAATCCAGGCCCCCTGCATGTCAACGCTGTACCCATCTGGTGTTTGGGTGTTTTGGAGGCAATAGCCATCCTCATTAAAATAGTAGCATCTTCCGTCTATCCAGGACCATTCATTTTTTAAATACGCCCCGCTCTCATTTTGATACCACCAGCCGGTATTATCCTGCCTCCACTGCCCTGCAAACGCGTTCATACTCAAAGCAGCAGTGGCTAGCAGCACTGCAATTACCATCATCGAGCATCTTTTTCTACTGGCGGCACTCTTATCCGCGGCTCTTTTATACACAACCCTCTTATCCGTTATCTTCATATCAGTTGCCCTCCCTTAGTCTTATACTTCCAATATACTTCTCTTTTCCAGGGACAAGAACCTAAAATCAACTTAAATTATACGTAACAGTTCCATGCGCCGTCCTGAACAGTTACAATTATACTTCTGGATGGAAAATATAAAAACAAAAAAACCGGAGCACCCTGTATCATAAAATCACAAAGCTCCGGTTAAACAACAAAAAAGCGCGAGACGGGATTCGAACCCGCGGCCCCCACCTTGGCAAGGTGG
>NZ_JAJCHK010000073.1:0-3210 GCF_020554465.1 Enterocloster sp. 210928-DFI.2.20 | reverse complement strand
CTTCAATTCGTAAAGTAAAATAGGCTGTCTCCGTTGCGGCTCGGAATCACGTAACAAAAAATATTTTTGTATATGAAACTATTACTGTGAGTTCGTATATGCGAATTTTAGGGGTTGACAAGAGGGCCGAGAGGGGGTATAAATGAGAAAAGCCAACCCCTCGTTGCCTGAGAGGTCAGCTTTACTTTTACTATCTTCGTCTAGGTGGAGTGCGATAATATGATGGTACATGGTTCCATCTTCCATAATGGAAGCGGTCGTACCCATTCACAAAAACCGTTTTCCGTCTAAACTTTTTTTTAATCATCTAAAATCTCCTTATTTTTTATTCATAGGGATTTCTCCTCCTATGTATTAAGAACAATTTTAGATTAAAGTTTGATAGTTATTCTATTATAGCATACAACTAGACAAAAATAAACAAAAACCCTCAGTTCATGTCGAAACTGAGGGTTTTTGTTTACAATCCAGAATCATTTATATCTGGTTCATAATTCTTATCAAGATACTGTAATGTTAATCCTATTTCATAGTTTTGACTTGATAATCCAAGGATGATTAATGTATCATCTGTTTCCCAAGATGCCGCATATGAAACATATCCATATTCTAAAGCTTTTGATGAACCAGCATGTTCAATCAGACTTTCTTTTTGATAAGGTATAATTTTATCATGGGTTGGATTTCCGTATTTTTTTGTAAGTGACTCCTTTAATGAATTATAGGTAGATATAAATTGTCCCCCACTTGTATATCCTAAATCAAATAGATATAGACCATCATGTAATTTATTATCGTTAAAATGGTAGAAAGCAAAAGCTTTGTATCCATTTACACGTACATTTCCAAATAGACTTCCATCATCCAAAGATTCTAAATTTATTTCTGTTTCATATTTTTTAACCGTATCTATATCATCACCCCATATAGTATTTCTAAATGTAGTTCCTTCTCGTTGTTCAATAACTTCTTCTGTAGTTTCTGGTATAGATTCACTTTCTGTTTCTTCTGGCCTAGTTACCGTGGCTACAGTAGATGTAACTCGCACATGTGCTTTGGATACCTCTGGCAAATCTTGTGTTTGATTATTACATCCAGCTAAAGCAAGTACTGTACTCAATGTTAATATTGCAACAATTTTTTTCATAATTCTTTCTCCTGTTTTAAAATATTTTCAAATAATTTCCTTATATTCTCTGGTGATTGAGCATAAAACTCCATTAATTCAAATAAGGTAAGTACCCCAAATTCATAACCTACATAGAGAACTACATATGGTTGTACCTGTGGCACATATTTTTTCAATATAATCGGCAATGACTTTCCTAAATATTTTTCACCCTCTGGTAGTAAAGTGTAAATCTGATAGAATAAATATCCAAACAGTACACATACAATATGGAATAAAATCACATTGAGTTTTGTACTTTTGAAATCCTCTATCTTCCAAAAGTCTTTTAACTGTCTGTAATCTTCCTCTATCTCTGGACGGAGTTCATAAGTAAGAACAATTTCTCTTGCTGATTTAGTAATGTCTGTGGTTATGAATACAAAGTAATAATCTGTCTGCTTATCCCAAACGACACAAGCATTGATAGGAACATCATTTTGAGGAAATTCGCTATCCCAATACATGCCCATACCTTTAACTAGACTTATAACCTGAGTTTTCCTTTTCTTATTAGGATGCTGTTTCCAGATGTTTTGTTCCTTTGCGCCTAAAATCGCCTGTTGATAAGCCAACATATTTCTTTTCAAGGGGATGTATGTGTCAACTTTTCTTTCCGTTTTCAAATAGTTCATTAAATCCCTTGATATGAAACCTCTATCATTAATCAATATATCCCCAGGTTTTAACATTGGGGAAGTCTTGACCATATCTTCGCTTAAACTTAAATCATGAACTTCAATGCTTCCAAATCGTATATCCTCAATTATACCTGTATCATTTACAATCCCCCTAAGAGTAGACATTTTATATCCTCTTGTGGGTTTATCATCTCTTTTACTATGACCTACACCAGCCATTTCATAATTAGAGTTTTTTAGATTAACCTCTAAATCCGTACAATCCAATATATGTATATTGGGTTCAATATCCAATAGAGGGAGAATACCTTTCTGGACTGTGTAAATATAACCACCCATGAATATGGAAGGACTATATTTCCCTAATAAATGTCTTAAACTTCCTTCCTGCATCAAACCATTTTTCAAATTACCAGAATCATCTATAAGGGTATAGCCTAATTTAGCCAATGTCCTATGGTCATTAATGGCATAGGGGATATCAGTAAGACTTGTGTGGACACGCATTTTAGCCGCTATTGCGCTGGCCCATATCAACCCATAAGGAATTACCGTATTATCGGCTCTGAAATCCGGTATATATTTTTCTAAACAGTTAAAAATATTACGAGAGTTCATTTCAAGGATGATATCATCAATCAAATTTGTGGTACTTAATGCAAGCGCATCTAACTGACCATTGCGTATTTTTTCAATGATATTTTCCTGGTTATACTTACACAGCCTAATCATATTCTCACCTCCTTTCCTACTTCTATTATACTAATTATTACGCCTTATGTCAAATTAAAATAACCATCAATGATAATAGAATGCCATTGGCGATAATGCAATGTCGTTTGAAGTTATGTATTATAACAATAGGGGTGATAATATGATTAGTGATACAATAAAAGAACTTAGAGAAAAGAATGATTATACCCAAACAGCATTAGCAAAGAAATTAGGGTTATCACGTTCAGCAATAAACGCATGGGAAATGGGTGTTAGTGTTCCATCTACGAGTTATTTAATGGAACTTGCAAAATTATTTAATGTATCAACGGATTATATTTTAGGGTTAGATACTAAAGAAAAAATAGATATTACTTTTTTAAAGCAGGACGAGAAAGAAATTATATATACACTGCTAAATTATTTTATGAAATATCACTATATGTTAGATGCATTACATGATATTGGTCTTGAACATCCAGATGAAGATTACAAGGAATTATACGAAAAGAAATTTAAGTTACCTCAATATCTAATTCCCGGTTTAGAAATGATACACAAAGTTGACATAGGAGAGTTAAGCGTTTCAGATGTATTACCCATAACAAAAGATATCGAATAAAAATTAATCGAGTATAGACAAAAATCTCCCACCACTGGGAGATTTTTTTACTTTACGAATTGAAG
>NZ_JAJCHK010000072.1:0-3641 GCF_020554465.1 Enterocloster sp. 210928-DFI.2.20 | reverse complement strand
TTTTCGCCAGCAGCACGATGTCGTCCGCGTAACGGACAAATACAACTCCACGCTTCTGATACTCCTGGTCAAACTCATTCAGATAGATGTTTGCCGGCAGGGGGGAAAGATTTCCTCCCTATGCAAAGCAGAAGACTATGCAAAGAATGTACTGTTTTTCCTTATAAATAAAAGATTCTCTCAGATTTTACTTTGCATAGTATTCTGCTTATAGCAATTACAACTCGGACAGCCATGCCATCAGGTCACTGTTTCCGCTCCAGTCCGGCAGATTGGAATCTACCAGTTCCGGGGAAGCGTTCTCCAGGGCTTTTCGCTTTAGTTCCGTATCGGCTCTTGCGTAGATTTCTGTGGTCTTGATATCACTGTGGCCCAGAAAGTCACGGATATAGATCAGGTTTACACCTGCCTGCAGCAGATGAACCGCCTTGGAATGCCGCAGCATATGGCATTTTACTTTTTCTGGTACTTTGTCAGATATTCCGTGCGCCATGACAGCATATTTGTTAATGACATAAGCAACCCCTTCCTTCGTCAGTCTGTTGTGCTGCTTATTCATAAAAAGCGGGTAACTGGCCTTATGTGCCAGATCCAGCCTGTTTTCGAAGATATATGCTTCCACAAGCGCAGCTGTATTCTTCATGATGGGAACCCGCCGTGTTTTGCTGCCCTTTCCGGTAAGAACCAGCACAGGACTGTTTCCTGGGATGAAATCCCTGACAGAAAGGTCTACGATCTCCTGGACTCTGGCGCCGCTGTCATACATCAGGCTCACCAAGGCAAGATCCCGCCGTCCATGGACTGTATATTGATCCGGCTGCTCCAGCAGAAGCCTGATCCCTTCCGGGGACAGGTGCTCCACTACGGCCTGCCTCTTTTTCTTTACCGGGATGGCAAGCACTTTCTGGTAGTGGTACAGGGATTCCGGTGATTCGGACTGGGCATACCGGAAAAAAGAATGGATCGCTGTCAGGCGCAGGTTCCTCGTAGAAACCGAACTTTTCCGTTCTGCCTCCAGCCAGTTCAGAAACCGTACGACCAGGTCGGAAGAAAGCTTCTTCATGGTGATCTTTTCCACCGGGAAAGATTCCTCTTTTTCGCAGAAAAGAAGGAGGAGCTTAAAAGTATCCCTGTAGAATTTTATCGTGTTTCTGCTGACATTCTTCTGGACAGGGAGATAGTCAGACAAGAAAGCTGTCAGGTGCATGGAGAAATCAGTCGGCTTCATAGGCGGTTTCCTCCCTTTCCGGGATGATGTCCTTATAACACTTTTCCAGCTTCATCCGGATATCAGGAAAAACATCTGCCGTCCATCTGAGGTAATAGGCTGTTTCATGAAAGGTCTGGTGTCCCAGGTAGGTGCGCATCATGGGGATCAGTACCATGAGATCCCGGTCCTGCTGTGCCCACTGTTTCAGACGGTAAATGCAGTAGGCGTGCCTGAAATCGTGGACTCTGGGGCTGTCCCCGGTATGGGAGATGCCGGCCTTCCAGAGAAAGCGCCTGAAGTTTTTATAGATATTCCCCAGTGTCATCGGCTTTTCACCGTAACCTGGGAAAAAATATCCTGAAGGCTCTGGAAAAGGATGAACCTGTCCGGCATACCTGCGTAGTCTCAAGGTCATGGATTCCGGCATTGGAACCAGGCGGCTGTTATGGTTCTTTGAATCACGGACCGTCAGTATCCCCTGATGCAGGTCAACGTCCCGTACCGTGAGCAGCCGGGCTTCCGAACATCGCAGCCCGCAGGAAAGGAGCAACCTGAAGAATTCCGGTATCACCAGATGCCTGTAAGGGACTTCCGGGCACAGACGGCACTTATCTGTTTCTGCAAAGAAACGCCTGAGTTCATCCGGGGTATAAATATGCGGCACATACTGCTGGCCGACAGGATAATAATTCCTTGGAAGTATCCATGCGTTGGTCCCAATGCTGTCCAGGTACTTTGAAAACTGGCGTACTACCGAGGCCCGTAAACAATGGTTTGCGGTCGATTCGTGCATTGTTCTGGAGCACCAGCCGGTCACAGCCTCCCTGGAAAGGGTAGCCGCATCTGGATATTTTGCCGCAAGGTAGCTGTCAAAACGCTTTAGTATGCCAGGCTCTGTGTTGTATTTGTATCCGACAGACCGTTTGAGGGAGATAAAGTCTTCCATTTCTTTCCGGAAAGGGCCTGTAAAGGTGGGTTCAGCCAAGATGGATCACCTCCTCAAAGTCCAGGGGGCATTCCGCCAGCCGTTCCATGTCCACCTTGAGGTACACGGCGGTGGAATTCGTGTCCAGATGTCCGATGATATCGGAGATGACCGGGAGAGGGGTATCCTTCTCCAGAAGGACGCTTGCCATAGTATGGCGGAGGCTGTGCATCCCCCGGTGCTTGCCGCCCATCGGGATGTGGGCTTTTACCATATATGTCCTTATCAGCTGGTCAAGATGGTCCCCATCGGAAAAAGGAAGGAACGGGGCCATATGGCGGACAAAGATACGGCTGCTGTCAACCTTCGGCCTCCCATATTTCAGGTAATCGATCACTGCCCAGCCCACATCCGGGACAAGCGGCAGTTCCATGGGCTGCCCTGTTTTCGACTGGGTAAAACAGAGTTTTTTCTCCGTCCAGTTAAAGTTTTCAAAGCACAGGTTTTTAATGTCCGTGCAGCGCAGACCCAAGCGGCACGCGATCAGGATGATGGCATAGTCACGTCTGCCTTTCGGACTCCCCCGATCAATGGCCCCGACCAGCTGCTTCAGTTCTTCATGGGTCCAGACCGAGGGGATGGCAGTCTGCTTCCTGGCTTTTACCATGGGCATTTTTGCTGCAAAGTCATCCTGCACGATACCTTCCTGGTACAGGAAACGGAAAAAGGCACGCAGGGAACAGATATGCTGCTCCACCGTTTTGTAGGAAAAACCTACCAGTGTCCTGATATAAGCATGAACCGTATCCAGGGTAACTGCATTGAAATCATCCATTCCTTGTGCGGCCAGATAATCCATCAGATAAGAGGACTGCTTCACATAATGCTCCGTAGTCACCTGGGAATAGCCTTTTTTCTCACAGGAACTCCGGAACCGGCTGCGGATATCCACAAAAAACGGGGTTGTCAGTATTTCCTTATGCTTGAGATAACGCCGAAGCACCGCATGGTGGAGCTGGAAATCCCCAACCATACGGACCACACGTATCTCCTGTGTTTCTGCCTGTGGCAGAGTCCTTGAAAAATCCTCCTGTGTGATTCCGAAGAACTCTTTCAGGAAATCCATGCCAAGCTGTTCCGTGTAATAGCATTCACCCCTGTCTTCCGCATAGGCCATCAGCTGGTTCCAACGCCGGCGGTAAAATGTCATGCTCCCTTTGGTATAGCCAAGCCGGAGCAGTTCTTGTTCCAGTCCTGAGATTAGGTCTGGTAAGTATGTTTTGTCCATAAAGACACCTCCGATATGATATTTTCGAGAATAGCTCTCATAAATATCTTCGGAGACTATGCAAAGCAGCGCAAGAAAAAATGGCTTGAAACAGGGATTTCATGGATTTACTCTGCATAGTTACTTGCTTTGTATAGGGAGGACTATGCAAAGCTTAGCATAGTCCTCCTTGCGGCGAACCTTCTTCTGTTTCCATGACTACTCCGTTTTCCATCACG
>NZ_JAJCHK010000071.1:0-3845 GCF_020554465.1 Enterocloster sp. 210928-DFI.2.20 | reverse complement strand
CTCGTTATGAGCACTTGGCGTCTGTCTTTTAGACGCTTACGTGCGATACATGTCACTGGCACTTAGCGAGGTCTTTTACGTACCTAGTGCAGTGGCTCGTTATGAGCACTTGGCGTCTGTCTTTTAGACGCTTACGTGCGATACATGTCATCTCCACTTGGTGAGGCCTTTCACGAACCTAGTGGAGTGGCTCATTGCTTTCATGATATACCATATAAAACAAAAAAATAAGAACGGCATTTATGAAAAAATGCGTCCTTATTTGCACATAAGCAGAATTTGAAACTGAGGGGCATTCCACGCCCGGAACATTCTATCCGTTCTTCCTGTACTCCTTGGGAGACATACCGTAATAGGTCCTGAATATTCTGTAAAAGTAGCTGGTATTGTCATACCCCACAGCAAAGCTCACGTCCGCCACCGGCATGCGCGTGCTGTGCAGGAGAAACGCGGCCTGATTCAGCCGTTTAATCTGCAGTAATTCCTTGTAATTGCGGCCCAGCAGGCGGTTGATGGCACGGCTGAGCCAGTACACATCATATCCCATCAAAGCTGCCAGCTCTGTCAGGCTTCCCTCCCGGTAATGCTCGTCTATGTAGCGCAGCACCTGAAGGGTAAGCTGCTGCTCAAAGGATTGTTCGCTGTCGCGGTTTACCCGGATCCGCCCCGTATAATGCATAAGATGCCGCAGCAGCAGACCCATGGTAGTCTGGTTCATGGCCTGCATTCCTTCCCGCTCATGCATAAGGGACCACACCAGGTTCTCCACCAGGTTCTGGACCGGCAGCACATCCGCAATCTGGAAATGAAGATAGCGTCCGTACCTGGTATCGTCGCAGAGGCATCCCACAATAAAATCCCGCAGCAGATTCTCCTCCTCCCCCATCATGCGGAAGGCCGTATCAAAAAATTCGGGAAGAATGATAAAATTCACCGCAATGTCATCCTGACCCGCAGGCTGGATTTCCTGGACCGCGTGCTGGTTTAAAAACAGCAGTTCCCCTTCCTTAAGCTTCAGTTCCCTGCCGTCCACCACATGGATGGTCTCTCCCCTGCACATATAGATTACCTCCACATAGTTGTGGGTGTGCTCCGGAAAATGCACGAAACGGGTATGGGGCCGGATGGTAATGAGCTGTCCGGCTTCCAGGAGCTTATCGCTGTCAATGACCATGTCCTCACGATCCATATACAGGGTCCTGTCAATATCTGCACTGCCTGCCAATATCTTCTGTTCTTCTTCTGTAATGACGCTCAGGCTTTGAATCAGCTCCTGGTTCATGTAAATCCCCTTTCTATAATTAAAGAAAACTGACGAAAAGCAATTTCCAGACAAGCAACGGCGCATCCTATATACTCTAATCTCCATTCACCACACTTACCGGTTCCCCTGCGGGAAAAGTATTGAGCAGCTCTTCTATCAGCCAATATTTTGTATCCATTATAAAAAATTATATAATTGTACACGAATAACGCAACCTTTTACTCCCCTCCCCCAGCGGAACCGTCTCTGTTTATTTTAAGAAACGCCTCCATCTCTTCCATGGACAAGGGCTTGGAATAATAGTATCCCTGTATCTGTTCCACTCCTATATCCTCAACCAGCTGTCTCTGGCTTTCCGTTTCCACGCCCTCGGCAATCACTGTCATTCCCAGGTCTCTGAAGGCATGCACCAGATGCCTTATGGTCAGGGCCGAGGTGGGATTATCTATGGACGCCCATACCAGGCTTTTATCCAGTTTAATGGTTCCAAACGGGATGCGGATCACTGTGGCAATATTGGAGTAGCCTGTCCCAAAATCATCCAGTCCCATTTCAATCCCATGTTTTCTCATCTCCAAGGCAAAATCCGTCACCACCTGCGGGTTCTCTGCCAGCGTACTCTCTGTAAACTCGATTTTAACGGCTGACATAGGCGTACCGTTGCGCTGTATGATCTCCAGCACTTTCCGGGACAAATCCGGCTGGGAAAACTGGATGGCGGAAAAATTCACATGGATGGCCTCCATGGGCAGTCCTTTTTCAATCAGCCGGTTAATATATTTACAGACTTCATCCAGAATCACATACGTGAGTTCAATAATAAGACCCGTCTCCTCCGCAATGGGTATGAATTCATTTGGATAGACCGGCCCTATGGAGGTGTGATTCATGCGCATCAGGGACTCCGCGTACAGGAACTGCCTGGTTCTCACTGAGTAGATAGGCTGGTAATACATCTCCACACTGTGATTAGCAAGCTGCTCTTTCAGAATCCTGATGATTTTCTTCCTTCTCTCCAGTTTTTCAAGCATCTCCTGGTCACAATAACAAATCTGTCCATATCTGCCCGTCTTGGCCTGGGACACTGCGTATTCGATGTAACTGACTGCTTCCTCCAATGTTTTCACGTACTCCGATCGCCGTATAACTCCCATCACAACAGGAAGCTTGAACTGGTAATCCTGGTTCTGCCACGGCTGCTTCATGCGGGCCTCTATATCAAGGACACATTGCCGGACGCGTTCCCCCCTGTCATTGATAAACAAAAGCGCAAACTCATCCCCGCTGTACCGGTAGACATTTTCCTTAGGACCTGCACTGCACAGAAAGGCACATACCTGCTTTAAAAAGGCGTCTCCTCCGTGCTGTCCGCATACATTATTAATCTGCCTGAAATCACGTATGGAAACCACTAACAGCGTGAAATCCTTATCCGGATACCTTCTCAGTAGAAGGTCCAGCATATTCAGAAGTTCCTGACGGTTGGGTACATTGGTGAGATAGTCCAGGGATATCTGACGGTTCTGGAGATGCAGGTAAATAATCAGCAGTGCGCAGGTGGCAGCGGTACCGGACAATATGATATTAGGGTACATCTGTTGGAAAAATATTACAATTACAGCCAATACAGGAAATGTCGCCAATATGTGATAAATATGGCGGTCTATGTAGCGCCTGTTCCTTACCGCAATAACAATGCAGCCGGCACAGTACCCATAAAAAATAAGATAGGTTATAAAAATCAGACTGCCCTGTTCATAACCCTGATTCGCAGTAATATCAAACAGACATTTTGTAAAAAAATTAGACAGTACCAGCAATGTATAGACAGCTCCCGGAATCCCGCCTAACAGAATCATGCGGTAAAGCTGAGGCCTTTCTTCATACAAAACGGAAACCGCATAAAGATAATACACCATCCCCATAAGAGGTGTCAGTATAAAGTATATGGTGGTGATTGCCCATGTGACCCAGACAGGCACAAGGATATAGCCGCTCAGCATAAAGGTGGACAGTATATTGCTCAGCATGGCCGCAAAGGTAACAGTCAGACACTCCTGGAATATCCTGTTTTTCAGACTTGGCAGATGGCTGCCTTTCCTGGCATACACCCATATAATTCCCAGGATAACCAATGATATTGTTTCCGGAGCTATGTTCCATCTCACCCTTATGTACCTGCCATTTCCCACCCCTGCCCGCTGTACTAAAACCCCTTTTCAATCTTTTTTCTCAACGTGTACAAGGTGTCATCATTTCTTAATCATATACCAAATTTCTGTTTACATCAATAACCAATATGGGAAATATTTCTTTTTTCCAGTCCCGGATTTCCTATATTTATAAGGTTCTCTATACTGTCCTTTCTTCATCCCATGATTTTTAAATATTTTGCTTTTGCAAATCTTTTTCCAAACCTGAGAAAAGCAAAAAAAGTTCCCGGCTCACATTGCCTCCGGGAACTTTTTGTCAATACAATCGCTTATGCCTCTGCTTTCCATCCTTCCTTCATTGTGCCCTTAAAATTCAGGTTCTATACTGAATGTTGGGGTGTGCTGAAAAGCACACTTCCAACATTCTT
>NZ_JAJCHK010000070.1:0-4002 GCF_020554465.1 Enterocloster sp. 210928-DFI.2.20 | reverse complement strand
ACGACGCCCTCTCACGGCGTAAACCCGGGTTCGATTCCCGGTCAGGTCATGAAAAAAGCAAGCAGATGAAACTGCTTGCTTTTTTGTTGTTCTATTCTTCACCGTTTCTTGCGCATTATTTTATTTCCATGCGCGTCCTTGTTTCTGCATCAATCAGGCTGCGCAGGGCTTCCAGCCGTTCATCCTGCTCAAAGTATTCCTTTCCGTATTCCAGATTAAATCCATAGTCAAACCCGGCAGGATTTCTTCCCTGGCTGTGCTGGATAATGGTTTCCGCCTTATCCAGGGCTTTTACAAATCTGGCTTCCGGGGTAATGCCCTGACTGTATTCCTCCCACAGCCCGGACACCTCCCCTTCCTCTCCTTTTGGCAAAAAACCGCATATCCGCTGTACATCTTCCCTTTCCTGGTTCAGTTTATCACCGGCATCCGGCCGCAATGCTGCCGATATGTCTCCGCTGTACCGTTCCCCCAGGTCGTGAACAAGGCACATCATCAGTACTTTCTCCCTGTCCAGTTCCGGAAATTCCCTGCACATCACCCCGGCAAACAGAGCCAGGCGCCAGGAGTGCTCCGCAGTGCTCTCCTGCCGTCCCTCAGCAGTCCAGGCAGTGCGCAGAGTGGACTTAAGGCCCTCAGCCTCCTTTATGAAATCTGTGTATGCTTCCACTTCACTCCCCTTGTTACTGCCAATCCTCATAATATCCTCTCGTTCCTATCCCTAATACAGATTTTTTACCTTAAATTCCTTTTCCAGTTCCCTTCTCTGGTCCTTCTTGGCAATGTCTGCCCGCTTGTCGTAGAGCTTCTTACCACGGGCCAGACCCACCTCTACCTTCACCAGACTGCCTTTAAAATAAACCTGGAGAGGCACCAGGGTATAGCCCTTCTCCGCAATCTTGCCGTTCAGCTTCATGATTTCGTATTTATGCAGCAAAAGCCTTCTGACACGCAGAGGATCTTTATTGAATATATTTCCCTTCTCATAGGGGCTGATGTGCATACCGCACACATACACCTCACCTCTGTCAATCTTCACAAAGGCTTCCTTAACGCTGCATTTTCCCATGCGAATGGATTTTACCTCCGTGCCAAAGAGCTCGATGCCCGCCTCGTATTTCTCATCAATAAAATAATCATGGTATGCCTTCTTATTGTTCGCAACCAGTTTAATACTTTCCTTCCCCATGGTGTTTCCCTTTCTTTCCAGTCATAATTGCATGTATGACTTACAGCCTTACACGGAAGCTCCCTTACCCGCGCTCCTGTCCCAGTCTCTGGGCAGGATAAAATCCACTGTCCTAAGCAGACGGTCCGTGGACGCCACCTGGACCCGTATGGGCTGGCCCAGCTTAAATGTTTTCCTGGTCATCTCTCCCACCAGTTCGTAATGCTGTTCATCAAATATATAATAATCATCCCTCAGCTCGCTTATGCGGACCAGTCCTTCCACCGTGTTGGGAAGCTCCACATACAGCCCCCAGTTGGTGACGCCTGATATTACGCCGTCAAACTCCTGCCCGATAAATCTGGACATATACTCGCACTTTTTAAGCTTGTCCGTCTCACGCTCCGCTTCCTCTGCACGGCGCTCCAGAGCCGATGTCTGCATGGCGACCCCAGGCAGTATGGCTTCGTAATGGCCGGCCCTCTTGTCTCCCAGTCCGCCCTTCAGGCTTTCCTTTATGATACGGTGAATCTGGAGGTCCGGATATCTTCGGATGGGCGAAGTAAAATGTGTGTAATACCTGGCAGCCAGGCCAAAATGGCCGGAGCACAGGGTGGTGTACTTTGCCTGCTTCATGGAGCGCAGGGTCAGCCTGGAAAGAAGCACCTCCTCAGGCGTTCCCTCTATCTTATCCAAAAGCTTTTGTAATTCCTTGGGATGAATCTCCCCCTGCTGAAGCCGGATGAAATATCCAAAATTATGGATAAAGGTTCCCAGCTGCTTCATCTTCTCCGGATCCGGATTGTCATGGGTTCTGTAGAGGAAGGGCAGGGATTGCCAGAAGTAATCCTCCGCCACAGTCTCATTGGCTGCCAGCATGAAATCCTCTATGATTTTTGTGGCAGCATTGCGCTCATATGGTTTGATCTCCAGGGGCTTTCCCTGGGCATCCAGGATAATCTTGCTCTCCGGAAAGTCAAAGTCAATGGCTCCCCGTTTCTTCCGCTTTTCCCTGAGTATGTCAGATACCTCTTTCATCAGCATAAACATGGGCACAAACCCCTCATACTCAGCCATGACAGTTTCGTCCCCGTCCGTGACAATGGCATTCACCGCCGTGTATGTCATTCGACGGTCCACATGAATCACTGTCTCCGCGATTTTGTGGTCCAGCACGTTTCCCTGGTCATCCAGTTCCATGATGCAGCTTAAGGCCAGGCGGTCTGTGCCAGCGTTAAGGGAACAGATTCCATTGGACAGCTTATGGGGCAGCATGGGAATCACCCTGTCCACCAGATAAACGCTGGTGCCCCGCTTTAATGCCT
This sequence comes from Enterocloster sp. 210928-DFI.2.20, assembly GCF_020554465.1. Taxonomy (NCBI): domain Bacteria; kingdom Bacillati; phylum Bacillota; class Clostridia; order Lachnospirales; family Lachnospiraceae; genus Enterocloster; species Enterocloster sp. 210928-DFI.2.20. The sequence continues at coordinate 1,509 of NZ_JAJCHK010000070.1, read as the reverse complement.
CCTTGTCCAACGGACGGCCTTCTTTTACATAATGGCTCACATCCGCAATGTGAACTCCCAGGATATAACCTCCCTGTCCGTTCCTGCACAGGGTTACTGCATCGTCCAGGTCCTTGGCGTCCTCGCCGTCAATGGTGACCGTACGCAGTCCCCGTAAATCCAGGCGGCCGGCCAAATCACCGGTCCAGTCTGCCGGCGATGTCAAATCACCAATGCCGTAAGGTCCGTCCCAGGTTTCCTCATCCCTTGTCATACCAGGCACAGCCACTTCATCCGGACACCCTTCCACCTCGTCCATGACCTCCGGCGGAAACTCCTCCGGCAGTCCATAGGCCCTTACAATGGACAGTATGTCTGTTCCCGGATCATTGACATGGCCCAGAATCTCCGTCACTACACCCTCCGGCTTATGGTTCGCGTCTCCAAACTCCTTAATCCGCGCCACCACCTTATGCCCGGTGACAGCACCCATATCGCAGCCCTGGGGAATGAAAATATCCTTGGAAATCTTCTGGTTATCCGGAATCACAAACCCGAAGCCCTTGCTTTTCTGGTAATACCCAACCACCTCTTTGTTGGCATGTTCCAGCACTTTAAGCACCGAGCCTTCAGCCCTCCGGCCGCCTCCCCGGTCCTGGGATTCCACCACAATCTGGACCCTGTCCCCGTGAAGGGCCGCTCCTGTCCTGTCCTCAGGGATAAACACATCCTGCTCCATGCCTTCCACGGTCACAAAACCAAACCCCTTGGGATGTCCGCAAAATATACCGTTGACAGAAAAAACTTCCGGTTTCCCATATTTTCCCTTCTTGGAAATTCCGATTCTGCCCTCAGATACCAGATAGTCCAATACCTGTGTCAGTTCATCTCTCTGTGATTTGGGAATGCCTAAAAGCATGGCCAGTTCCTTTGCCTTCATGGGCACGTAGGACTTGTCGTTCATCACCTCTTCCAGCATCTTTGCCTTCTGTTCCAATATTTCTTTTTCCATATAACCTCTTTCTTATAAATGTCCTGCCTGTACGAAAACAGGTCAAAACCCGCCTGAATGAAATAAAACACCCTTATATGAATACAAGGGTGTTTTCGTCACTTATCCTTCTGTTATCTTAATTACCCCATGACCTTAAGCAGCACGTTCAGGGCAATGGTAATGAGCATGAATGCAATGGCTCCATACCTGGTAAAGTGCTCCAGCGCACCTTCCATGGAACGGCCTCTGTTCTTACTCCAGTAACTGTCTGTGGAGATTCCGCCAATTGCGCTCCCCAGTCCGTTGGACTTACCTTCCTGCATCAGGATAACCACTGATATTGCAACACCAAGAATTACATATATGATTGACAAAATAACATGTATTACTGACATCCGCCTGCACCTCTCCATTTTCTTATAGTCAAACAAAAATATTTTACCATACTTTGTCCTAAAACACAACCTGTTTTCCTATATTTCTTCAATTCGTAAAGTAAAATAGGCTGTCTCCGTTGCGGCTCGGAATCACGTAAC
>NZ_JAJCHK010000007.1:0-184856 GCF_020554465.1 Enterocloster sp. 210928-DFI.2.20 | reverse complement strand
TTCAATGCCAGAGTTTTGCTGGCATGATCACTCAAGATTCCGAGAGATCATTATCCTCATCAATCTCACTCAGTGCCTCGTTCATAACCTTATTGAGCTCTGCCTTATTGTCCATTCCCTTCTGTACCGTACTGAACTTATCTCCATCGCTTCTCATGGCGGCCAGTGTGGCGAAAGGTTCGTAGGAACCACCCCAGGAACTGTAGAGAATCATATCAAAATCCCCTTCTTTCCACTTCTTCCTGAACACCTGAGAATCCTCCTCGCAGATATTCAGTTTGACCCCCACTTTTTTATACTGTTCCTGAAGCACCAGCCCGATATTTTTTCCATTTTTAAAAACAGTATCATACAGCATATCCACTTCCAGGGTAACTCCATCCTTTGTCCGGTAATCGCTGCCTGATTCCAGATTCCAGCCTGCAAGCTCCAGGATTTCTGCTGCTTTTTCCGGTTGATATGGATACCCATCGGTACCGGTCTGTGTAAGTGTTACGCTGTCCGCAAAATAAGATGATGCCGGTTTTTGCAGACTGCCATAGACATACTCAGAAATCACAGTATTATCGGTTGCATATTCCAAAGCCTGACGCACGCTCACATCTCCCAGCATATCACCTGCTGTATTCAGGCTCAGACTTGTCACCTGCGTGCCCTCTGCCATCTGGGTACCGAATCCCAATTTTCCCAGTTCATAATACGCATCCGCAGAAAGACCATCATTTACATCAATATACATATCGATTTCGCCAGCTTTCAAGGCGTTTACAACCGTGTCCATATCCGGGATTACTTCTACCTTTACATATTTGAATGACGGCTTCTCACCCCAGTAATATTCATTTCTCTCAAAAATTGTATACTGGTCCTGGACATACTCTTTTACTGTCCACATACCTGTACCCACTGGCTTCTTTACGCCATCCTTATAAATATTCCCTGACTCCGGAAAGGCTGCCCTGCCCGCAACCGTCAGCGGCCTATTAAAACTCATATCCGACAACAATGAGTTGCAGGGATTTTTTAAATTCATAATCAGGGTCGTGTCGTCCGGCGTATCCATGGTATCAATCTCCTCCAGGCACTGAAGGAAGGAGTACCCATCCTTATTATCAATTACATCCTGGATATTTTCCTTTACCAGCTCCGCATTCAGGTCAGATCCATCGCTGAACTTCACGTTTTTCCTCAAATGGAATGTATATGTTTTTCCATCCTCTGAAATCTCCCAGTTCTCTGCCAGCTCCGGTACAATTTTACCGTTTACCAATGCAGTTAGTCCATCATATACCCAATCCTGAGCATACATGGGTGAAGACATGGTGTGAGGATTCATATCCCCAAGGTCCTTGGGATAAGCCAGAACCAGTGTAGACTTCTCCTCTGACTGCAATGCTTTTGTTTCCGCATTTTCGTCTGTATTCTCCTCTACCGCGCTTTCTGCCTGAACAGCTGTCTCCGTTACTCCTTGCGTACTCCCGGCTGTACAGCCAGCGGACAGCAGTGTCGCCATCAGTATCACAGCTGGTATCAGCATGTTTCTTTTCCTCATTCCTTTTTCTCCTCTTTTAAGATTATTTGGGGCATTTGTCATCTTCACCGTCTCAGTTGAACGAGGCGAATTTTTTGTACAAAAAAAGCCCTGTTCAGGGCAAATGACAATACAAAAACAAAGAGTTTCCATGAAGAAACTCCCCAATCCGGCTCCGCTTACCCTGGAGCGCCGCCGTTTTTCCTATCAGGCAGGTCTCCTGGCTTATGCATCTTCAATCCCCCCACCTTCTCGCAAATATATGCAATGGTCTGTCCGGAGGTTTCTCCACATTTACAGTGACCGGTTCGCTCAGGATTTTCACCTGATTCCCTTTTCACCCTTTGCAGCTGTTAAACCCAAAGGTGACCTGATACGGTTATGTTCGTATCCGACTATAACAAAATAGCCATGGTCTGTCAAGAATATCGTACATCAAAACCAGAATTCCTTTTCAATAACTTATTCATAAGATGAGTATAACCCGTTAATCCATACCTGTCCGCAATCTTCTCACAGTCCAGGTATTAATACTTTTCCTCCTTCCTTTTCTGTTCCTCAATACGTTCCTTTCTCTTCTTTTATTCGGTTATCTGCGAACCTATGCGATTCATTATTTTGGGGCCGAAGATACCTACATGTATAAAGAATCACTTCCCGGCATCGTAACTGTCATGGCTTATTCAACCGCTCTGCCTCCCTGATAAATGAATGGGAAATATAAAACTACCAAAAGTTCTTGACATCATAGCATGCATGATGTCAGTCCCCTTTTTGTATCATGTTCTTTCAGCGCTTCCATATCCAGGTCAAAATTTATCCCTTTCTTCTGCCTGCTATCCATGCACTAATTTCTTAGGAAGCCTGTAATCAGGTTTTCCTTTACTGAACCATTGTACCATATACATTCCTTTAAATTCGCAGAAAGCTCTGGTGATTCCTTTAGCGCAAAAATCGCCGCCCAAAAACGTCCATAATCCTTCTTTCTCCCTCTATCCTCATAGACCCGGACCACTCCCCTGTCTACACATTTCAAACCCTCAGACTCAAATATTTCGTCCGTCATGGCATATAATCTTTTCAAGACATCCTGCCCCAGCCTATCTATATCAAAGCTCAACTCAATTTTCGGCATCTATACATGGCCTCCCTTTGTTCTTTTATTTTAATTTCTCTATTATTAATACGAACATCCTCTTTACTTTTAATCACAGATTCACATCCAATACCATGCCTGTCCTTAGCTGAATTTGAAGTTTGTTTTTCGATATCACACGTATCTCCCGAACAATCTGCCGTATGAAGATATTATCAAATTCGGCTCCTGTGGCCCCGCCTGTCTCACCTATGATTCGGCTGATTTCCTGGTCCAGATACTCATACTCGTCCCTTATTTTTTCCTGCTCTCGTATGCTTTCTCTCCTCCTTTTTAATTCGCTTATCTGTAATCCCAGCTTTCGCATTCGGTCGCTGTACCAGTTCTCACCACCATGTTCCCTGGCTGCCATGCCCACATAGTCCATAAGTTGGTCACGCAGTTCCTCTATGGTTTTATCAATCTCTTCCTCTGTACACGCTCCTCCTACAACCTTGGCCGCCCGGAGGATATCTTCCTTTACCCCGTTTAAGAAGTTTTCTTCCTCCTGGTCAATTGACAGGCTGTGCAGCTTTCCCATGATTGCTTCCTGAATGACCTCCTCCTTTAACGTAGGTGATTCATGGCACCGCTTCGTCCCATGCTCCAAACGGTTGATGCAGCGCCATACGATTACCTTCTTCCCATTTTTTGCCCAGGTTGTCCTCCGGTAATGGGCTCCGCACTCGTTACAGACCATGATGCCCGTCAGCGCATATTTGGAACTATATACGCCCTGGGCCGTCTTCCCTTTCCGGGTCCCGGCTTTTTTTAACGAGGAGCGTCTGGCAATCTCCTCCTGTATCTTGTAATAGACTGCCTTCGGGATGATTGCCTCATGATGATTCTTCACATAGTACTGCTTCTGCTGGCCCGAGTTCTTCACCCTCCGTTTGGTCAGGTAGTCTGCTGTGAACGTCTTTTGTAACAGCACATCCCCCATGATTTTTTCATTGGTCAGTATATTGTAGATGGTACCCGTGCTCCATGTTCTCTTACCTGTGGTGGTCTCTATCCCTGCATCCTCCAGCCTGTGCTTGATTCGTTCCAGGCTGTCCCCGTCCAGAAACCACCGGGCCATGTTGCGGATAACAGCCGCTTCCTCCTCCACGATGCACATCTCTCCCGTTGGCGCCTTCCTGAATCCATAGCTTCTCTGTCTTGTGGACTCTCCCTTTTCAAATTTTCTCGCATACCCCCACTTGACGTTAGTGCTGATGGCACGGCTCTCCTCCTGTGCCTGGCTGCTCAGGATGGTCAGTATCATTTCCGTTGAGTCATCCAGGGTGTTGAGGTTCTCCTTCTCAAAGTACACGGCCACGTTCTTTTCCCTGAGCTTTCTCACCCAGGAGATGCAGTCCACCGTATTCCTGGCAAACCGGCTGATGGATTTCGTAATGACCATGTCCACCTTCCCCTTCATACACTGGTTCATCAGCTGATTAAAGTCATCCCTGCGAAAGGTATTGGTCGCGCTGCGTCCATCATCCGCGAAGACACCGGCGAATATCCAGTTGGGATTCTGCATGATGTGCCTGGTATAATACTCAATCTGTATGTCGTAACTGGACTGCTGCTGTTCCAGCTCCGTGCTGACGCGGCAGTATGCCGCTACCCGCAGCTTCCTGATTTCCCGGACCGACTCATCCGCCGGGTTCCAGGTGGCCGGGATGACCTCCACGATTCGTTCCGCCCTTGGCATGTAATCCCTCCTTTCTGGCTAATTCCCTGGTCTGACTTTCCCGTTTCATCCGGCTGGTTTCTTCCAGCCTACTCTGTACCTGTGCAAACAGTTCCCGTGTCACCAGAGCAGGAAACTCCTTGTCCCCAAGGTAAACAGGGTTGGTAAGGATATTTCGGATGCAGCTGTGGCTCCATGCTGGCTTTCCTTTCTGGTTGGGTATGGACTGACGTATTAGCTCGTTTGCCAGTGCTGTCAGCGACATCCCTTCCGCGTAGGATTGGAATAACATCGGGACGATTGGACCGTATTGCTCATGGATGATTGGCGTTTCCTGTCCATCCAGCCAGTATCCGAAGGGGACACAGTAGCGTATGTTTTTCGATTTCTTATCCTTCATTTTTATTTCTGGGTACTGATGTACTACCGCATTGTTTATTAGTTCAAATCTCAGGCTTCTATCCGGTTGGACCTCTATCCTCTTGATGAGTTTGAATATAGATGCATCGATTGCTATCGACGAATCGAATTCTGTTGCCTGGGAACCATCCAATCCCCGAAGGTAATCCTCTATCTGACGGGTCAATTCTGTCATCTTTATCTCTCGGTATCTCCTGGCAGCAATCTGAAAATAGAGTTGCTCCATCCGTTCATAGTCTTCATTGCATTTGTTCCAGTACCCATTTAATTCAGATTCCATACATTGTCTCTCTTTGATAATTCTGGTCAGAATCTTTTTCGCTTCCTCATGGTACAGGGTCGGATCTGTTTTCATCCGCACAAGAGCTTGTAAGAACATTCCATCCAACTGCTTCTCTGTCAGGATGGGCATCTTACATGGTTCCTTCGTGGCCGGGTCATAATGCCTGCATTTCCAATATCGGACCTTCTTCCTGTCCTCCTTGCCACTCTGCTTATAGATGGAATATACCCCGCCGCAGCTGCTGCATATCAACCGTCCTGTATACATGGATGTTCCCTGGATGGAGCCGGTTGGATGACGCTGGTTCCATATATCCCGGGAGCGTTTCAGATGTTCCTGTACCCGTTTAAACTGCTCGTCTTCAATCATTCTCGGGTACGGTTCCACTCCCAGATAGTCCTTGTTACGCAAGATTTTTCGGATAAGGGCTGGTGACCAGGACGGTCTTCCATGGGTGGTAGGTGTCTTCCTGTCTTTTAGCATTCCTACTATCCTTTTGATGGATTCTCCTCCGTCATATGCATCAAAGATAAGGTGTACAGCCTCACTCTGCTCTGGATTCATTCTCATGTATCCGTCAACCAGACGGTACCCGTAGGTGATATAGTTATTCACATAGCATCCCTCCTATCATATGACTGGCTCATGTAAGATAAGTCCGCACCGCAGATGGTATCCCAGCTCCCTTCCCTTTCCCACCGAGACCTCCCGAACCAGGAGGATGAACTGGCCATCGTCGAATGCCTGCATCTTCCCATCATATCCCTGGAGCTGGTGCAGGGTGGACTGCAATCCTGTGATGGTATCCTGGTGGGCACCTCTACTGTGCAACTGTTTTTCCTCTGACCTGCATCTGCTTAGCTCCCTTTCAATCTTCTGGCTCTCCTCAAAATAAAGAGCAGAGTCGATACACTCATTTGCTTTTAACTGCCTGAGTATATGTCTCTGCTCTTTTAGTTCCAGTTTCTTTTGACTTAAGCTACCCAATGCCTCATGAAATCCATTGGTTTCCTGCATCTTCTTCATCCCCCGGATGACCGGGTCCAATATCTCGTCCGCGTGCTCTTTCAGGGTGTTGAATGTATTTACAAACATTCTTTCTATATCCTCTTCCCATATCTCATTGGTAAAGCACCGGCATGCCTCTGACCGGTGCCCCGGACATCTCCACTTGATGGACACTCCCTTTTGTTTCTTCTCCTTCTTACGGATGAACGCTCTCCCGCATTCCCCGCATACCACCTTCCCGCTTAGGATATAGGCTCCTCCACTCCCACGCGGGTTTATCCTGGCCTGATTGCCAAGACGGTGCCCCTTTATCTGTTGTAACCTCATCTGTTCATCCCTGTTCAGGATACCTTCATGGTCATCCCTTATATAGTACTGTGGCTTCTTCCCATAGTTTTTCTCCGTCCGGAACGGCACTGTCCCGGTTGAGTAAGTCTTCTGGTGAAGGCAGTCACCCACCGTTTTCTCGTTGAACAAGATCCGAAGGACTGCCTCGGAGGACCAGCGACCGCCATAAGGCGCCGGTACTTGGTTCTGATTCAGGCAGTCAGCTATCCTCACCCCGCTCATTCCATTCATGTACATGCTGGCCATCCTGCGGACCCATGCTGCCTCATCCTCCTTGACAGCCAGCTCCTTCTCATCATCCTTATCGTATCCATACGGCCGCCTGCTTATCACGAATGTACCATGCCGGAATCGGTTCACCGCTGACCAGTGGACGTTTTGGGATATGTTTTCAGACTCCTGCTGTGCAACCGCACCGTATATAGTCAGTATCCCTTCACTCTCCTCCGTCATGGTATTCAGGCGTTCCTTCTCGAAATACACACTTCCCCCTATTTCCTTCAGATGGCGGACCGTAGATAAGGTGTCCACTGTGTTCCTGGCAAACCGGGTGATTGATTTGGTTAGTATGAGGTCTATCCTTCCTTTTTCGCACTCCTCCAGCATCCGTTGGAAGTCCTCCCTCCCCCATCGGCTGGTTCCGCTTATGCCCTCGTCCGCATAAATCCCGCAGAATTCCCAGTCCGGATTTTTCTGGATTAGCCCTTTATAATACTCCATCTGTGCGTCATAGGAGTGATACTGACCATCGTCATCCGTGCTCACACGGCAGTATGCACACACACGAATGCGCCGTATCTGGTATCCTGTATGCTCTGGTATGGTCTTTGGGATGCATAATACTTCTGCCACTTGCTGCGCCTCCTTTCCTCCGTTTTCAACAAGACACATTACCACACTTCCTGCACCATATCAAGTATTAGTTCTCCGAATTCTCACATTTTCATACAATATGTTGGGAACATATCCTTTGGTACTTCCGAAGGACCATGTCATACATGACCGGGTCAATCAGCCTTTGGCGCAGCAGTTCATCCAGTATCTTTTGTACCTCCCTGAATCGCAGGTATTGAAGCAGCTCCATTGTTTCCATAGTTCCTCCGGAAATACTCTATTTCCACCTCGTGGATTTCTTCATGTGTATCGCTCCTGGAGCCGTTATGGGAATGCCCATCTGTAACACGTTCCTCCATCCTGGCCTCGTTCCATCCCACATCCATGCAGTCATCCCGGAAGAACGACTGCATGATCTGACATCGAACTCACCTTCTTTCTGTTTCTTATTTGTGCTTCTATTTGACACTACGCCCCGAAGCTTGTCCAAAAGGTTACCTGGACAGGGCAGTCAATCCGCCTGCCTGCAGCGTACAGGCATCATAGGAATTCCACCTCCTCCGGGTTCTCCGGAGGCCGCCCTCATTGCGTGGTCCCCGGCCAAGGGGGCTGTGACTGGACGGAAGTATCATTGTCAGCTGTCCGGGGCCATGGCGATTCAACCCTGCTTATGATTGATTGAGAGTCAGGTGTGTACCGCTCTTGCCTTAAGATGTATTGCACATCCATGGACAGGACCATGTCCTGCAGGCAGTCTTCGCGCACCCCTCACGTCGCTTTCGTTCCTCACGACCGGACAGCCAATGTAACGGATTGGCTGGATATGAAGTTGTCAATGTACGGCGGACAGGCATACTCCCATCCTTTTTAGTCAGGCCTGTGTGATTCATTTTTTCTTTTGTAGAATATAATATATCCGGTCTCCCACTTAAGAGATGGACCAGTTATACCCCATTCTCTCCTTCCATTCCGGGTTTTCAAAAAATACCCTCTACTATTTAAAAGCCGAAAAACAAGCTCACTGATAACCAACAAATTTAATTTTCAGGATTATGCACAGTGCTCTCCTGAAAAACCTTATGAAAATACATAGTATTTTAGTTGAATTTATCTGTTGTTGATGGGCAGATGTTTTCCTCCATCATGCGAATTCTTCAGATAACTTCGTTGGAGCAACCTCCCCTGTATTCATATATTCCTCTCTCATTAATGGACCATTTCAATGAGTTGCCTGGGATGGACTTATGTTTTTCTTTACACATGAATGGACAAACCAGTTCCTCATCCCCTTCTAAAAAAATATCCCCCTACTACTAGTGGTAAAAAATAGGCCTTCTGATAACCAGATTTCTTCTTACGATTTTCTTAAGATGCACAAGTTCGGCATACAACCAGGCTTATAAATTACGTTGCCGAAAAAAACAGCCCTGTGACTCATGGTAAAAAACAGCCTTTTGATAGCCAGCTTAATTGCAGCAACTTTTCAAGCCCCCTTAGACACTCCCATCATTTTTCCCTTCAAAATACCGGCCGAAAAAATACCCCCTCACTATTAGTCCAGTCTCAGCCCCCTTTTGATAACCTCAAAAATGCAATTTCGTTAAAAATGCACATACAACTTTAGTTATTTTTACTAAGCCTATCACGCCTTAAATGCTTTATATTCTTTCCCTCTGTACTAAATATTCCATTGGGTACTTCTTGGCAGCCCACCATGGGCCAGGGCATGGCCCATCGGATAGACAGACTCCCCCCTTGGCGTGACATATATTTTTTTGTACGGGTACAGCATGTATTTGATTTTTTTCGTGCCGTTATTTCTTTCCAAACAACTAAAAAAGCCGCCACATGATATGACGGCTATCCCAAAAACATACTATCACAAATCCCGAATCATCTTCATCAACCGTATCCCATCCTTCACCCCTTCCTCATACAGATACAGCTGACACATCCCATTTCCATCCAGCATGTCATCGATACAATCCTCTATGGCATCCCTCTGCTCCTTGGTAATTTCCTTCATCCAATGGTCCATTCGTTCGTTCAGCTTGTGGTCTGCTTTCTTTTCTTCCTGTGTCTTATCTGCCTGCCATCGGGTTACCAGCGTTTCTACCCTGGCTGCTATGACTTCTTCACACTGTTCCCTCGTAGTTTTCTTCATGGACACTCCTCCTTCCGCCAACACCATATCGAATATCCCGGCGGAAGTCCATATCCACATGTCATAAAGATTCTGCTCCAAATACGTCAGAACCACCTACAGGGTGCACCTAAAATTGTGCCAATTTACTTGTATTTGCGTAGTCTCCAGCCAAAACCGACCACCTGCCAGGTGACCAAGGCTCGAAACAGGTGCACCTTCGTGGAAGCGGAAAAACGCCCGCATTGCGGGCGATTGTGGCCGGGAGGGGCGCCCTTGGGTGCACCTCCCTTTAACCTGCACACAAATCGAACGGGGCATACGGTTTGATTTATGGTTGAGAATGTGAAATATCGATATCGGTTTTCTTTATACAAAAGTAGAATTTTTTTATATTGGGCCAAATTTGCCGGATTTTTTATTGTATGCCCATCTATCCCATTGCTCTCCTTAAAAGCCAGCACAGTGGCTTACGATGCGTTACAAGGGCTAATTCAAGTTGCTTTAGCTAAGTTGATTTTTTACTTTTCCCTAATCTCTAAAACACCCTTATATCAAGCCCACAACAAAAAGTAATTTATTGCGGTTCTATACTGAATGTTGGGGTGTGTTAAAAAGTACACGGTAAATCACTAGTACCGTGCTAGTTACCTGGTTCCATGAGATAATAACTCCAGAAAACTACAAGTTTTTAAGGAGTTAGTGCCATGGATAAAATTACACTCAGGTCCGTGAAGAGCACTGGGCCAGAATCTTAAATGAATGTATGAACAGCGGGATGTCGAAAACCGCCTGGTGTCGGGCAAACGGGATTTCTGTGAAGCAGTTTTTTTACTGGCAGCGCATCCTGCGCAGGGAAGCCTATGAAGCATCTCAGAATCCACCATTACCTGCAGTTGCAGAGACAGAACCGTTGTCTGCTGTTCAGAGAACGGTATCTTTCGCCGAAATCAAACTCCCTGCTGTGCCACCAGACTCGTCACCCGTTTTCCATCCGGATCTGGTGATCCGGAAAGGGAACCTTGTTCTGGAAATCTCAAATTCAGCCTCATCAGAATTGATCTCCCGGGTAGGAGGGATTCTTCATGCTGAATAACGCATCCGGCTTCCGGAAGGTTTACATTGCTGCCGGTTATACAGATCTGCGGCGCGGGATCGATGGGTTGGCATCCATTGTGAAATTCAACTTCCAGCTGGAGCCCTATGAAAAGGATATCCTCTTCCTGTTTTGCGGAAGACGCAGTGACCGCATCAAGGGGCTCATATGGGAAGGAGACAGATTCCTTCTCCTTTACAAAAGGCTGGAGCTTGGCAGTTTCAGCTGGCCCCGTACAAAAGAAGAAGCACTGGAGATCACACTGGAACAATACCAGGCACTGATGCAGGGCTTGGAGATCGTGTCCAGACATCCAATCCAGGAAGTGCAGCCCAGTGATCTTCTGTAAAAAGTTGTGCAAAACGGAGAAAATAAAAAATCTTTTTGTATCTACTACTGCAGACACGGCGGAAGTTATCCACGGCCGGGTCTCATCCCATTCATTCAATCAAGAGTACTTCACAGCTATAAGCTGCTGTGTGGATAAGTACTCTGAAAAACCGAAAAAACTATTAGTTTTTCCGGTTTTTCAGAGTGTTTATCCTTTGGTAAGAATGACGAACCTTCTTTTTTATCCCGTTCGCTTTTTCTTTTGGTTTGCGGTACAATAGTTCCAGTAAAACAAAGGAGCGCCGAACATGCAGAAGATCTACTTACCGGAAGAACTAAACAGTTTCAGCAGGGAAACACTCGTGGCAGTGCTCCTGTCCATGCAGGACCAGCTTACCCAACTGAATACAAACATGGAACGTCTGATTGAGCAGATCGCGTCTGCAAACAATCATCGTTATGGGCGCTCTTGCGAAAAGCTGGACGTTATCGCCGGACAGTTGGAGCTGGAGATCATCTTTAATGAAGCGGAAGCCTTAACCGAAACGCTTTATGTTGTCGAACCTGCTGAAGAAGATGTGATTCAGGTCACGCGCCGGAAGAAAAAAGGAAAACGCGAGGCGAATCTCAAGGAGCTTCCTGTGGAAGTGATCTCTCATACCCTTCCGGAAGAAAAGCTGCAGGAGATTTTTGGCTCCGTTGGCTGGAAGCAGCTCCCAGATGAAGTCTATAAAAGAGTCCGGGTTCAGCCGGCAGTCTATACGGTCGAAGAACATACCGTTTCCATGTGTTGCAGGCCGATGAGACTCTGGTCAGGGTATCGAAGGATGGGCGCCCGGCAAACAGCAAGAGTTACATGTGGGTTTACCGGACGGGAAAGGGATATGGGGATACACCCATTATCCTGTATGAATACCAGAAGACCCGGAAAGCAGACCATCCGCGGGAATTCCTGAAAGGATTCACAGGCACCGTTGTCTGTGGCGGATACTCCGCCTACCGGAAGCTGGACCGGGAAAGTGAGACCATCGTTTTCGCAGGGTGCTGAACCCATGCGAGAAGGTATTTTGCCGATGCCCTGAAGGCATTGCCGAAACAAGATCATCAGGCAGCCAAAGATACGGTCGCTTACAAGGCGACCAAGCGGATTGGCGCCATATACCATCTGGACACCCAACTCGCTGATGAAACCGGATGACCGGAAAAAGCAACGGCAAATCAATCTCAAACCTCTGGTGGAGGCTTTCTTTGCGTGGGCAAAAGAAATCCAGACTTCCGGTCGCCTGACCAAGGGTAAAACTCTGGAAGGGAGCAACTACTGCATCAATCAGGAAGAGGCATTAAAAGTATTCCTGGATGATGGCGAAGTCCCGCTTGATAATAACGCAACTGAAGGGTCACTGCGTAGCTTCTGCCTGCACAAACATGCATGGAAGCTGATCGACAGTATCGATGGTGCACAATCCAGCGCGATCATCTACAGTATCACGGAAACAGCAAAGGCGAATAATCTAAATCCCTTCCGCTATCTGGAATATATCCTGACCGTGATGAAGGAGCATCAGGAGGATACGGATTATCGTTTTATGGAAGAACTGCTTCCCTGGTCTGAGCAGCTGCCGGAAATCTGTAAGAGCAAAACAAAAACAACAAATGTGTAAACTGACCGCCGGAAACGGCGGTCATAAAATGAGCTGGTACTCATGGTCTACCATATACGGTTTTTTTGCCGGGTACCGGCTATGAATCGCTTACACCCCCTTCCTGTCCATATGCTAGGGTTTTTTTTTGGGGGGGGGAGCCTCTGATAATAGCCAGATACTAAACCGTCCAAAAGGAAGCAATACTGGGACCAGCTCTGCACTGGGAGCAAGTTTGTGTTGAGATGACCGCACTGTGAGTAAGGCGTTAAAAAGCATATGCCGTTATGTGTAAAATATAGGCAAAATATCCGCCGAAAGAAATTGTGTATTACCGATTATTTTGGTAGACAGCCCTCATACATGATGCTATACTTACCATATACCTGTCCACAATTGCGGATGTGCATTGACCATTTTTTTGTAGCCTCTAAGGTAGAGCTTTCAATAGCGATATATCGCTTGGGAACCCACTACTCTGACGGTTCAGCTTGTGGTAAGTGGCATCTGGCTCTCTATTGCGTTGGTGGTATGGATGACCTTCTTGATTGCTGTGGAAAACTTGAAGATCGAGGAAATAGCATCCCAGTTTTGCATCCAGTTTTGCATCCAGATTTTCATTGAATTGAGATATTTTTTACACTTTTTTAGTCACCCATATTGGCGTTTCCTCTCATTATTTTATGCCCATGTCAATAGCATGTCATATTTCATGATAATGTAACTATAGTATGCTGTTATGGAGTTTTCAACTTGGTGAGTCTATTCTATTATCTCAAATCATATAGAAGGAAATCCATACATTATATGAAGCATTTACTATTGTTTAGCTTCACCTTTGCACGATTATTCCAAAATCATTTTATTCTTATTCTGGTATAATAGTGTTCATTGTCTGTATGATGAATATATGCATTATTATGTAGTTGAACTTTTAGCGAGGCTATATTATCTAATCTTGTAGACATATAAACTTCATCATCAGGAATTATTTTCTTTGCTTCATCAATTGCTAATGCTAAGCCACTAGAAGCAAACCCCATTCTTCTAAAATTACGGTGAATTTGATATCCAATATGACCAGAACCATTCCTTAGGCTATCATTTAAAAAATGTCTCAATCTAAATAACCCTACTATAGTTTTTTCATCCCATAAAAAATAATTTGTTTCAGGTACATAACCACTTGGAAGGTCTATTCCATTTGAATAGTTAATTAGTTTAGGAAGTGAAACTTCCATAAACTCCTCTTTAGAAATATTATGAAGATTGTTTATAAATCCATTTTCATTCAAGGGTAAATCCTTTAAATACAAATACTCTAGTTCGCTATCGTAGGTATTGAGTTTTTTTAGGTATAACATATTATTTTCTCCATGATTACTATAAATAGGTAGCATTAATCCGTAATTAGTATAATTAGAGATGTTTAGGAAAAAATGAATTTTTAAAGAGCTGCCCCTAATGAAACTACAAAGCGTTGATAATTATCGATTTCAATTTTACCTTTTTTAACATCTTTTGTTATAAGATATGGTCCAATAGATAGGGCGTCTAAATTAGTTTTTTCAAAACATTTCAGAGCATCCATAGGTGTTTCAACTATAGGTTCTCCAGCAATGTTAAACGAGGTATTCAATAATATAGGTACACCTGAAAGCTTTTCAAACTCATCTAAAATATTGTAGAGAACTGCATTTTGAGTAGAGGTAATTGTCTGAACTCTTGCAGTTTTATCCACATGAGTAACAGCCGGAATTTCATTGGGTTTAAGGACATTTGCCACTAACAACATATAGGGACTTTCAGCTCCGTGCTTGGGCAGCTCCTCCAACAGATATTTGAAATACTCGTATGGCTTCAGGTTATTCGCTTTGGCAGTTTCAGCTATGCTGTAGGCAATGGCACTGCTCTTTGCTCCGCCGCTCGTATCAATCAGATACCAATTCTTCCTGCCCAGAGTAAAGGGGCGAATACTTTGCTCCGCAGCATTGTTTGTCATCGGGACAGCACCATCTGTAAGAAATACCCGCAGAAACGATTCCTGATTGATGCAGTAGCTGATTGCCCTGCCAGTCTTCATTTTTGGCGCTACGTGACCCTGCTCGTATTTCAGATACGCAAAGAATGCGGCAACCAATGGGGCAACGTTTCTTTTTCGCTGTTCCAGACTCTCTTCGGGAGGCATATCCGCATAACCCTGCTCATACCGGAACATGGTCTGTATAATCTGGAACGCCTTATAGCAGATGGACTCCTGAACGGACCCTTTTTCCTTACCGGCAGACTTCACAACATCGGCAAAGTCCCTTCTGGCATGGGACCAGCATCCGGCAATCGTAAGGTCGTTCCGTTCCCTCGCGATTGAATGGTATACCTCATATCCGTCCGTCACGCAGATGCCACTGCAATCCTTTAGAAACTGTCTCGGATAATCCGCTTTGCGTCCTTTCTGGTATTCATAAAGGACAAAAGGATGTGCTTCCAGTGATCCGGTCCGGTACACCCACAATATAACTCCTGGATCTGGCAGGGCGACCATCCTTTCGTACTTCAACTGGTGTTTCATCTGCGTGGAGGACATGATAGTCATTGAGTTTTTCCCTGAGACGGTCATAAATCCTCTTCAGGTAACAGTCTGAACAGACATTCGCCCAGCGGCACATGGTCGGTTCCGGAAGGAAAACGTTACAGCGCTCGAACTCTTTTACCAGTCGCTGGATTGGCTGTGCATTGACATACTTGGCGTTGTAGATACCTGCGGCGAGGGAAGGCGTCACGATGCTGTTGCGCAGAAGATCAGCGGGACGCTCACCACGCACGAACGTCCTGCCGTCCGTGCTCACAAAGACCTCTACATGATGCTCGATTACCTCAAAGGAGGCGGGATGGAAAGCCAGTCTCTTATAAACTTCATCAGGGAGCTGCTTATATTTCCCATCTGGGAACGCTCTCTGGAGTTGTGCTTCGCAGACGGGATGGCTGACTGTGCTTACGGGCAGATCCTTCAGTTCTTCCCCGCGTTTTCCAATCACCTTTTTTCCGCGTTTATAAGCCTTCTAGTGGATTTCTTCGAAGGTAGGTTCCAGGATATCCGGATTCAAATCAACCGTCATCTCGGTTTCGTTAAACATGAAACCAAGCTGGAAGTGACCCTCCGCTTCCGTCAGGCCCTTTTCGGAAGAACGACCAAACCGATGCTGGCGCAGATGAATGACCTCCTCCGTAAGGATATCAATACTCTGGCTGAGCTTCTCCATGGAGTCCTGAAGTCCCAGATACATCTTGATCAATGTTTGTTTGTCAAGGTTTGATAGTTCTTGTTCGTCCAGTCTTACCGCCATCGTCCAAGACTCCCCCTTCCTGAATTTCATTTAGGAAAGTATACCAGAAACGCTCGGGAAAAGCCACTGATTGATTTGGAAACATTTCCAATTTAGAATACTTGTGTGCAGTTGACCTTTTTTATGGTCGGACGTTCCAGGATCGTCATACCATCAAGAAGCCGCTGGAGTTCAGCCTGGCTGAGCTGCACAGCTTCCTGTTGACTGCGGAGCCATCGGAGACGGCCGGCTTCTATGCGCTTGTAAACAAGGCAGAACCCATCGCCTTCCCAGACCAGCCCTTTGAATCGGTCTGATCTGGTCCCGCAAAAAAGGAAGAGGACATTTTTCTGAAAAGGGTTAAGATTGAACTGTTCCTTTACAAGAGCGGCCAGACCATCGATTCCCTTGCGCAGATCACTTTTACCCGCATAGAGATAAATTGCTTCGAAACCATTCATCTTAGACAACATCGGTCATCACCGCCTTAAGAAAAGCGAGGATATTGTCTGGCGCATCACCGCTGACTTCAATGACGGTATCCGCACGACGGATTCGGAGAGCAACAGCGGAAGAAGGGTCCGCAGGGCAAAAGGGAACCCGCATGAATCCACCGGTATGTTCCATGGACGTCTGGCCTGCCGCAGCCAGCGCTGTATTGCGCAGCTGCCTGAGGCGATAGTAATACTGTGACTCACTGACATTGTTTGCTGCGCACCATTCTTCGATGGATAGGCCGCTGGCACTACGTTCTTGGACCATGGCTTTCCAACTAGCCATTCGTACTTCGACGACCTCGTTCATAGAGAGTAGCATCCTTTGAGTTACTTGAAAAACTTCTAAAAGTTTTCAAAGTTTTTCAAGTAGATTCTTCTAGGAGCCTATTATCTCACAGACTGGGGCTCTAATCAGCCTACTCATTATGAATCACTTACAAGGCATCTATTTCTCACGCCCTGAAAAACACCCATTTCCAGGCCGCAAATTCACTCAATTTTCCCTCAAAAACCACTATATCTTGTGGTTTTATTCTTCATTTTTCTCCAAAACCACAATTCGTCATCTAAACTACCGTAGCTTAATGCCTATGCATCGAAAACTCATCCATAGGATACTTCTTCAGATTCTCCAGCACATGCCTCTCCTCGGCAGACCCAATCAGCTGTTCCCTGGCCTTCTTGGCCTCGGTCTCAGTTTTATGCCGGCTGGGACCGCCCACGCAGCCGCCTACACAGGCCATGCCTTCCACGAAATCTTCCGGAAGCTTTCCCACCTTCATGAGCAGCAATGCCTTCTTACACTCTGCGGCTCCGTTACAGCGGGCTACTTTGACATCTGTGTTTTCATCCATTTCCTTCAGGCATTCCAGTACGGCCGCTGTCACGCCGCCGCCGTTGCCAAAACGCTTTCCAAACACAGAGCTTTCCTGATAATCGTTCTCGGCCGGCTGAAGCTCTACTCCCTTGGCGCGCATCATGGCTCTTATCTCACCAAAGGTCATGGCATAATCTGCATTTCCCTTTACATTCAAATCCAGGCTCTCGCTCTTCTTGGCTATGCAGGGGCCAATAAATACAGTAACCGTATCCGGATCCCCGCTCTTTATCATTCTGGACACTGCGCACATAGGCGACACCGTGGTGGACATATTCTCCAGTAACATTGGAAAATGCTGCTTAATCATGTTCACGAACGCGGGACAGCAGGAGGTAGTCATCTTCTTTCCCTCCTTATGGGCCTGGGCCCATTCTTCTGCCTCATAGGCAGCGGTCATGTCTCCGCCCAATCCCACTTCTATCATGTCCGCAAATCCCAGCTGCTTTAATGCAATTTTCCAGCTGGCCATGGTAATGTCAGGGCCGAACTGCCCCTCTGTGGCAGGCGCCACCATGGCAACCACCCGTTTTCCTGCCTTAATCAGGCGAATCACATCTACCATGAAGGTCTTGGACCCTATGGCTCCGAACGGACAGCTATGGATGCAGGCTCCGCACTGGATACATTTCTTCTCATCAATCACGCAGATTCCATACTCATCATAAGTGATGGCATCCACCGGACAAATTTTCTTACACGGACGCTCCAGATGGGCAATGGCATTATAGGGACAGGCCTGTGAGCATTTGCCGCATTCCTTACATTTGCTGGGCTCGATATAGGCCCTTTCACGCCCCATGCTGATGGCTCCGAAATTACAGGAGTTCTGGCAGGCCTTGCCCATACATTTACGGCAGTTGTCAGTCACTATGTAGGATGCGATGGGGCACTCCTCGCAGGCCGCGTTGATGACCTGGACCACATTGGATGTATCCTTCCCGGTGGGACATTTTCCTTCTGCCAGGCGGACCCTCTGCCGGATAATTTCTCTTTCCTTATAAATACAGCAGCGGTAAGTCGCCTGAGGCCCTGGTATCATGGAATATGGAATCTGCTCCCGCTTCTCGTCCAGATTCCCTTCCCATGCAGCTTTAGCCACCTCGTAAAGTACATCATGTTTCAAACGCAGGATTGTCGCATCATTGGTTACCATCTTTTTCTCCTCCTTGTTACGGGCACTTGGAGACCGTCCTATGGTCTCCTGCGCATTACATATCATTGGCTTATCCCATATATGTCTGCTTCTATATCACAATTCGAGTTTGTTAAAATTATATCAACACTAGAAATCTACTATATTTACCCTGAAAAAGCAAGTATTAAATGACATACAACATTAGTAATATGTCACCACTACTGTCTTTCCCATCTCCTCAATCACATGCCTCAGCTGTTCCACCAGATTCTGGCGGATACCCAGGTCAAAGGGAAGTCCCGGATTCTGGTAGGCACTGTTGATTGCCTTCCCCACATACAGGTGCACCTCCGTGCAGTCCTCTATGAGCACCTTGGCCACCATAGAACCCCCGTTGGGCTTATCCAGTTCATGAAAAAATTCTTCGGATACAGTCTCATTTTTCACATACCTGCGAAGCAGCTGAAGTACCCGGTTAAGGGTAAGAACTCCCTCCGTAACCAAATCCACACCTTCCATGTATGCAATGGGAGGTATCTCCGGATCCACATAATCCAGTGATACATCCAGTTTCTTCCCCAGGACCCTGGACACGATAGTGGCGCTGGTTCCCCCGCATACAATGGTCCTGGCATTGGGATCATCCATAAAATCCTGGACCATACGAACATCGTCTTCCGGATTCCTTGCAGGTCCGGTCATGAGGTGAACAGGCTTGCTGTCAATAATCCGCATGCACGCCACCGTAGTATCATCCCCTGGACGGAACTGATACAGCTCGTCACAGGCCCTGCTGATGCTGGCGGCCAGACGCATGGCCGACACGGTCAGAGGATACTGTCTCACTGCATAGTCCGCAATGTCCTGCCACAGCCATCCAAAGTTCAGCAGTTCACCCACCCCTGCATGGATGGTGCCGTCGCTCATGAGAATCAGGGCATCGCCTTTTTTGACCTTGAACCTGTATTCATTGATTTCCTTGCCCTGCATGACCCGGACATTTTTCGGAATCTGCATAAGCTTTCCGTCCCGGATAAATATGCATCCGGGATTATCATATTCCACCAGATACGCATCCCCGTTGTGGTATACCTGCAGTATGCTGAAGGTGGAATAAGCCACCTGCCTGACCTGACAGATGGGGAGAGTCTCACTGATGGTATCCACACACTCCTCCAGGGTAGCCCCATTAAGGAACATGGTTCCTAATATCTTAGAGGTCAGCGTGGACAGGATATTGGCCTTGACTCCGCTTCCCATACCGTCCGCCAGAATCATGATGTTGGAATCCTCGGTCTGCAAAAGCTCTACCTTGTCCCCGCACAGGATTTCGGTGTACTTGTTCAGGCTTTTATATGCAACATCCACTGTAATTCCCATTATTTACCTCCGTTGCCGCCTGGTTTCTTTAAATCCACATTGCTCAGATGGACATACCCGGACTTTCCCCCGCCCGGATTGGCGCTGCCTATATGGACATACCCCGTAGGCTTTTTCTGTTCACCGGCATTATCTGCCGGATTTCCGGCTCCTGATGCCGGCCCGGTTCCTGATATCTGTCCGGCTCCCGCTCCGCCGGATCCCCCGGCTGTCATGACGCCCTTTAAGGGCACGGCTCCGCTTCCCAGCTGTACGCCAGGAATTTCCCGCTCTCTTTCTCCCCCGGCATACCCGGCATCGCTGCCATCCTCCAGCAAGGAGTGGCACAGCTTGGTCAGGGTGGTTTTTGTCTCGGCTGTTGTCTCTCCCAGCAGACCTGCTATCTCCTGAGCCACCATCATCTGTTTGTGGATGACCTTCTGGGCCAGATCTATGGTTTCCAGCTTTCTCTCATATTCTTCCTGGGCCAGCTCCTCCTCACGGGTTATGTCTATGAAGGTGGCCAGGACTGCATTTTCCTTTTCTATGTACACAATGTTCTGCAGGGTGGAAAGATTATATTCCGGATAATTCACCCGCTTGCCGTGGATGTTCTGGTGTGTGTCAAATACCCACTGGAAGTTCACTGGGTCGATAAGTTCATACAGATACATCTGCAATGCCTGGGAACGGGTCCTTCCAAAATATCTCTCGCCCACATCCGAGTACTCCTTGATGCGCATGTCATCTCCCACAATCAGTACGATGTTGGGTGAAGTCTCCATCACCAGGTTGGCCATGGATTCCGCCTTTTCATGCATAAACGGGATACACATGCTCACCTCTGCCTTGTGCTGGAATACGGCAATGGCCTTTTCACGGCAGGTAGGGTAACCGCAGGCGCCGCAGTTCAGCTCATCCTCCGGCTTCAGCTTGTTGGTCATTCGCAGGATTTCCCGTATCTGTTCCTCCGTAGGCTGGGGGTCCCTGGGGGAATGGTCCTCGAACTGCTTCCTGAAATTCACATTATCCCATACCGGCTCCATCTGCGTTTCCTCAGCCGGCTCCCTGCAGATGCTCTCCTCCATGTCCAGCTTAACCTTAAACCTGGATATAAACTCCTCATCTACCGTGGGGCCTTTGATGCAGCCGCCGGAACACATATTCATCTCTATAAAACAGCCCTTGATTTCTCCCCGGGACATACTCTTGCACAAATCAATACAATTGTCTTCCCCGTGGACATAGAACTTTCTGTATCCATCCCCCTTCTCCTCGGTAGCCAGCACGGAATTCACCACGCCGTTGGTCACAGGATACAGGCGGTTTACCTTTGGGTCAAATGCGGTAAATGGCCGGTCTTCACAGTCCCCGATTACGATGTCTTCTTCCTCCAGCCATTTGTTTATGTCATTAAAATTTAATACAGCATCAATATAGCCCTCATGCCTCAGGTCCATGGCTTCCTTCTTCTTGGCAATACACGGTCCAAGGAACACGACCTTCACATCACGTCCAAGTTCTTCCTTCAAAAGCTTTCCGTGGGCAATCATGGGAGACACAACCGGTGCCAGGTAGGGTATAAGCTGTGGATAGTAGATTTCCACCAGGTCATTAGCACTTGGGCAGCATGTGGTTATAATATTCTCCATCTTGTGCTCTGCCAGAAGCTTCGTATACTCAGCCGTCACAAAAGCAGCTCCCTCGGAAGTCTCTCTCACATCCTCGAATCCCAGGCGCAGCAGAGCCCCCCGCACCTGACCGATTGTCTTGTATTTTAATAAACCCATATAGGACGGTGCTATGGACACCACCACACGCATGCCTTCGCGCAAAAATCCGCGAACCATGTTCAGGTCGCTCTTAAGGGTTTTTGCTGACTGAGGACAGATCTTCAGACAGTGACCGCACAGGATACACTTGTCCGGCATGATGACCGCCCGCTCATCCTTGACCTGGATGGCCTTTACCCCACAGTAGCGGACGCATTTATAGCAGTGTTTGCACTTTGTGGCTTTGAAATCTATGATTTCCATGCCCATAATCAAAGTCTCCCCTTTATCTCATTTTCAAAAAATTCTTCTGTATCTTCCGGCTTCAGGGAATACAGCTCGCCCTCCACCGTCACGCACACTCCATGGTCACAATTTCCGGAACAGAACGCACCGTTTAAATCCACCTTATCAGACAGGCCGTTCTCATCCACCAGCTTCTGGAGCTTGCTGATAATCTCTCTGGATCCCTTTAAATGACAGGCGCTTCCAATACATATCGTTACTTTCATCCCTTATTCCTCCACTATCTGCGTGTATTATGGGCTCACCCCAAACCATGGCTTCATTATCTCACATTGTGATATTTATATCAATAATATTTCTCAAATATTTTATAGAAAAGACAGGGCTGTTGTGCTATAGTTAATGATATTTACGAGAGGAGTTGAAGTACTATGAAAAAACATGTTTCTTTACTTTTAATAGCATTTATGGGTATCTCCCTGGTGCTGGGCGGATGCGGCAAGAGCACCTCAGGCACACCTGCCACAGAGGCTCGGACGGAAGCCCAGGCCGGGACACAGACGGAAGCTCAGGCCGACGCACAGACCATAAACCAGAACGGTGAAAAAGCCTCCCAGGACCAGGCCTCAGAAAGCGCTTCCGGCGCAGTGTCCTCCTCTGAATCCGGTTCCGGCGATGAACTGAACACGGGTTTTGATGAAAACAAGCTGACCTGTCAGGCAGCCATCCGTGTAGGCTCTCTAAAAGGCCCTACCTCCATGGGACTTGTATCCCTGATGGACAAGGCTTCCAGGGGCGAGACCTCCAATGTTTATGAATTTACCATGGCCGGCAAGGCTGATGAACTGGTGGGCAAGATTGCAAACGGCGATCTGGATATCGCCCTGCTGCCTGCTAATGTTGCCAGTGTACTCTACGCCAAGACCCAGGGAAATATCACGGTCCTGGATATCAACACCCTGGGTGTCCTCTATGTGGTTGCCTCAGATGATTCCATTTCCTCCATGGCTGACTTAAAGGGACGCACCATTTATATGACAGGAAAGGGAACCACCCCTGAATACGTCATGAATTACCTTTTAAAGGAAAATGGTCTTTCTACATCTGATGTGGACCTTCAGTTCAAATCCGAGGCCACAGAAGTGGCATCCCTGCTAAAACAGGATTCCAGCGCCATCGGAGTTCTGCCGCAGCCCTTTGCCACTGCTGCCTGCATCCAGAACCCTGACCTAAAAACAGTGCTGGATTTAACAGAACAGTGGAACATGCTGAACAAGGACACCGGAAGCATGCTGGTGACGGGAGTTACCCTGGTACGCAGCGATTTTCTCAGGGAAAACCGCTCCCCTGTTGCAGACTTCATAAAGGACCATGAGGCCTCCACCCTTTTTGCCACAGAACATGCGGAGGATGCATCCAGGCTGATTGCTGAGCAGGGTATTGTGGAAAAAGCCCCCATTGCCCAGAAAGCCCTTCCCTACTGTAATATTGTATGTCTGACCGGTCAGGAGATGAAGGACGCATTGAGCGGTTACCTCTCCACCTTACATGAACAGGACCCAAAATCCATCGGCGGACAGATGCCCGGAGATGATTTTTACTATATGCCCTAACCCCTGACTGCGGAGACATCCTTCATGAATCAACCTACAAATCACATCACACGAATACGTAAATATCTGGTTTGGCTGTTCTGGATTGCAGTATGGCAGACAGCCAATCTCCTGATACACAACAATATTATATTCGTAGGCCCTCTGGACATGGTAAAGGCCCTGGCAGAACAGGCAGCGGACCCGGCCTTCTGGGCCACCATCCTGAATTCCTTTGCCAGGATAAGTCTTGGATTCCTGGGGGCCTTTGCCCTAAGCATCCTCCTGGGAAGCCTGGCCTACCTCTTTCCCCTGGTAAAGGAGCTGCTGGACCCGGTCATGCTTCTGATTAAATCTGTTCCGGTTGCCTCCTTTGTTATCCTGGCACTGATATGGATTGGCTCCCGCAACCTGGCAGTATTCACCTCTTTTCTGGTGGTGGTGCCCATGGTCTATGTGAGCACTCTGTCCGGGCTGAAACACACGGATAAAAAACTGCTGGAAATGGCCCGGGTTTTCCGTATGCCCATGTGGAAGCGCATCCACTATATCTATGTGCCAGCCCTCCTTCCATACCTTGTAAACGGGTGCCGTACAGCTCTTGGTATGAGCTGGAAATCCGGCGTGGCCGCGGAAGTCATCGGCATACCGGAAGGTTCAATCGGAGAACAGCTGTACTACTCCAAACTGTATCTTGACACGGCCGGGCTATTTGCCTGGACCTTTGTCATCATAATAATCAGCGCATTGTTTGAACGTTTTTTTCTTTATCTGCTAAAGAAAATAAAGCATTAAGGAGCGTGTATGGAATGACCCTGGAATTGCAACATATATCCAAATCCTATGACGGGCTGCCCGTATTAAAGAACCTGAACCTGTCCTTTCAGCAGGGCCAATGTTATTGTCTCATGAGTCCATCCGGTTCAGGTAAAACTACTCTGCTGCGCATTCTCATGGGGTTGGAGCAAGCAGACCATGGCTTGATACTGGCAGACGGAACCCCCCAGGACATGAGTTCCCTGCCTGCTTCCGCTGTCTTTCAGGAGGACCGGCTCTGCGAATCCTTTTCTCCGATTGAAAATGTAGCCATGTGTGCCGGCCGGTCGCTCAAGGCTCCCCGTATTAAATGGGAACTGGCCCGCCTGCTTCCGGAGGAATGCCTGAACCGCCCTGTATCCACCTTAAGCGGCGGCATGAAACGCCGTGTGGCTGTCGCCCGTGCCCTTCTTATCCCCTCCCATATTCTTCTCATGGATGAACCTTTTACCGGCATGGATGACGAATTGAAACGCAATGTCATTTCATATATCAGGGAAAAACAAGACGGACGGCTTTTAATCCTCTCAACCCACCAGGAGGAGGATGTGGAACTCATGGGCGGAGAGCTGGTGAGATTGGAAAACTGTATGGACGTATGATATGTACGATATACATTAACCGAGTCAAAGAAAAGCGCTGCAGCCCATGGTTTTTCCCCTGGGCCTGCAGCGCCTTTCACATATAATTCTGAATACAATTCGTATAAACAGCCTGATTCAGTCACCTGCGCTGGTACGAAAGAATGAACTTACATCTGTCTCATCTGGTCCTGGCAGGATGGTGACTGCATATCGAAGGCAGGGTTGAACGCATAGAAATTCCTGCTGTCCAGCTTCTCCTGGGTGATACGCAGCAGTTCACCGAATCTCTGATAATGAACGACTTCCCTTTCCCTCAGGAATTTGATGGGTTCACAGACGTCATAATCCTTCACAACGCGCAGGATATTGTCATAGGTGCTCCTGGCTTTCTGCTCTGCAGCCATATCCTCATGAAGGTCCGTAATTACGTCTCCCTTGGACTGGAACTCACATGCATTAAAAGGAATTCCTCCTGCCGCCTGGGGCCAGATACCTGTGGTGTGATCGATATAGTAAGGTCCGAAGCCCTGCTCTACCAACTGGTCGGCAGTCAGTCCCTTTGTCAGCTGATGGATAATGGCAGCCACGATTTCCAGATGTGCAAGTTCCTCCGTACCAATATCGGTCAGGGTTCCCTTACACTCTTTATATGGCATGGCGTAGCGCTGGGAAAGATAACGCATGGAGGCGCCCATTTCGCCGTCCGGCCCACCATACTGACTCATTATAAACTGAGCCATCTGGGCATTGGGCTCTTTGATATTAACTGGAAATTCCAATCTCTTCTCATAAATCCACATTAATAGCACCCTCCTTCCCATGGCCACGGATCGTTAATCCAGGACCAGTATGCAGCATCTGTATTAGCGGAAGCTGTCAAAGGTCCAAACTGCGCCTCAAAGGCTGCGGCGGCGTTTCTGTATGCGTTTGCCATCTGATTATAGTAATCAATGGCGGCTGCGTCACATGGATGGGTGTCAAGGTAGAGGTTGGCATCAACCACTGCAAAGCCGGCCTGGTCCACTTCACGAAGCATGGCCTCACGGGAGGCATTAAAGTCGGGATTCATCATCTGATTCATCATCTTCCGCACCTCCCGTAATTAAACTGTAAATCCAGGTCAGGGAAAATAGTCCCCTGGACAAGGCCTCTTTCAGGGGCATAGGTGGTCTGCCACTGCTGCCACGGTACATAAGCCATGGCCACCGGAAACTGCTGTTCCAGCACGCCTCCCTCTGTGGAGGGACACGACATATTGGCTGGCTGAGTGACTGGGGCTGCAGGTGTAGGATAGGAAAGCGCAGGATTGCTTCCCCATGAGTCCCATGGGAATGCGTTCATGTCCGGATAATCCGGACTTGTATAAGAACCGCATCCATTTCCAAACGATGTACCGCAAGACATGCGGCCGCGGCCGCAGCACTGGGTACTTACATCTGTATAAGAATCCATAGGTTGGATACTCCTTCCAATTATCTTTTTCTACTATAGTTTATGAGAAGAAAAACAACGGGTGACAATAAAATACATTGAGACAATCACTCACACTTTGTCTGGGCGTCCCATATGATATAGTACAAACCAACAAAAAAGGAGAGTACAATATATGTGTTGCTTTAGACTTTGTAGATGTGGATGGAATCGTTGTAATTGTGGATGTGGCTGTGGCTGTAACAACAGTGGTTGTGGATGCGGCAGCAACAGTGGCTGCTCTTGCGGCGGCAGTAACAGCGGATGCGGCTGCAGCAATGACAGTGGCTGTGGCTGTGGATGCGGCAGTAACAGCGGATGCGGCTGTGGTTGCTCTTGCGGTGGAGGAAACAACAGCGGTTGCGGCGGCCATGATATCTGTGCAGGCGCCAGACGCCAGGCATACAGGGAAGGCTTCCGCAATGGCTATTGGGAAGGCTTCAACGATGCAACCTGGGGCAATCCAGGCTGCGGCGGCCCCACCCCCCGCACGGCCGGAGGACCTGGTCCAGCTATCGCCGAAAACAGCTGCGGCTGTAACAACTAATAGAAATTGGCAAACAACAGGTATACGGAACAGGGCCTCCTACGAGGCCCTGTTTTGCATCTTCTCTGTTTTGCATCTGCTCTTTTTTACACACTCTTTCTTTCCTAATCACCTCTACATCACAGACAACCATTGACAATCTTCCTTTTTCTGGTATATAGTTGGCTTATATTCACTATCATTTCATACATAGAACCACAGGAGGTTTTCCATATGGATGCACAAAAACTGGAACAGATACAGAAGGTCTTTGCCAACGACCGTTTCGCTACGGATAACGGGGCTGTCATTGAGCAGGTAGATGAGGGATATGCAAAATGTTGGTTGGAAATACAACCGCACCATCTTAATGCAGCCGGCACAGTCATGGGAGGGGCCATCTTTACCTTGGCTGACTTTGCCTTTGCGGTTGCTTCCAACTGGAACAAGCCCCTCCATGTCTCAACCACGTCCCAGATCACCTACCTGGGTGTTGCCAGAGGCACACGCCTCATAGCGGAAGCCAGAAAGGTAAAGGAAGGACGGAGCACCTGCTACTATCTGGTGGAGGTGAAGGATGACCTGGGCAATGAGGTGGCCCACGTAACGGCCAGCGGTTTCTCCAAAGGATAGAGGAATCAATCACCCGCATCCTGCGCCTTCTCTCCAAATATGCCAAGCCGTATTTCCGGGGTATCAGGCAGCAATCATGCAAAGGTGCCGAGAAATCATCTCAAATGATGGTTTCTCGGCACCTTTATCTTACCTTTATCTTACCTTTCACTCACTATCCATTATATTCCGGTCATACCAGACTACCAGCACATTTCCTCATTACTGTACAGCACCAATCCGCCGTCTGTCACTGCCCTGGCTGCCGTCTCTCCGTCAGACGCCTTCACAATCATTGCCCTGCGGTTGGCGGAAGCCAGTGCGTACATGTACTCAATGTTCAGCCCCTGGCTGCAGAGAATGTGGGTCATCTTGTGCAGTTCCCCCACCTGGTCCTCCAGTTTTACTGCCAGCACATCGGTCAGCATGGCTGAAAATCCTTTTTCCCTCAGCGCTGCCTTTGCCTTATCCGGATCAGACACAATCATTCTCAGCATACCATACTCCGTGGTATCCGCCATGCTGAGGGACAGTATGTTGATGTCCTGCTCCTTCAGTACTTCTGTGACCTGCTCCAGTCTGCCTTCCCGGTTTTCTATAAATACAGATAATTGTTTTACAAACATTCTTGCACCCCGCCCTTTCTTAATTCAGATTCCTCTTGTCAATCACATGCTTCGTTTTACCCATGCTCCGCTCAATGCTCTTTGGCTCCACCAGCTTTACCTTCACAGCCAGACCTATGGCCTGCTGAATCATATAGGCGATCTTTCCTGTCAGATTCTCCAGCTCCCGGATTTCATCTGAGAAGAATCGCTCCTCCACTTCCACCTGCACCTCTAAGGTGTCCAGATTGTTCACACGGTCCACAATCAGCAGGTAATGAGGCGTGGTGCCGCCCATTTCCAGCAGGGCAGACTCTATCTGGGATGGGAATACGTTGACGCCTCGGATAATCAGCATGTCATCGGTCCTTCCTGTGAATCTGGCAATCCTGGCCGTGGTCCTTCCGCACTGGCAGGTACTGTGATCAAGGCTGGTCAAATCCTTTGTGCGGTAACGGATTAAAGGCAGCCCTTCCTTGGTCAGGGTGGAAATAACCAGTTCGCCGGTCATGCCGTCTCTCAGCGGCTTCAATGTATTCTGGTCCACGATCTCCGGCAGGAAATGGTCCTCATGAATATGGAGTCCCTCATGGAACTGGCAGTCTGTGGCAACGCCCGGTCCCATGATTTCGCTGAGGCCGTAGATATCGTGGGCGTGGATTCCCAGCTGACGCTCAATCTGGGTTCTCATTTTCTCAGTCCAGGGCTCTGCTCCGTTGATGGATGCCTTCAGTTTAATCTTATCCTTGACCCCCATCTCCTCGATGGTTTCTGCAATATGAAGAAGGTAGGACGGCGTACACATGATTCCTGTCACACCGAAATCCACCATCATGGTCACCAGCTTCTTGGTGTTGCCTGTGGACATGGGGACCACGGTGGCTCCCATCTCCTCCGCACCATAGTGGGCTCCCAGGCCTCCGGTAAACAGACCGTATCCGTAAGCCACCTGGATGATGTCATTGCTTCCCAGTCCGGCCATGGTAATGCACCTGGCCACGCACTCACTCCACACGTCAATGTCCTTGCGGGTATATCCCACCACCGTGGACTTTCCCGTGGTGCCGCTGGATGCGTGGATACGGGTAATCTGGGAATTAGGCACCGCAAACATGCCGAAGGGGTATGTATCTCTCAAATCATCCTTTGTGGTGAACGGTAGCCTTTCCAGGTCCTCGATTCCCCGGATGTCTCCCGGCTCCAATCCTACTGCCTGCATTTTCTTGCGGTAATACTCCACACTGTGGTACACCCTGTCAACTAATTTTCTCAGCCTTGCGCTCTGCAGGTTGGTCATCTCATCCCTGCTCATGCACTCCTTTGTCTCATTCCATATCATTTGCCTGTAACCCCTCCAACTCTCACATGACATATTTTTATATCCCTTATCTGCTTACAGTCCACTCTCCGGTTTACTTCCCGGCTTCTGTCCGACTGGCTTCTGTTTGACCGGCTTCTGTCCGTCTAAACAGAAAGCGCATAACCGGTCTCAAATGCCTTTTTATTAATTTCCACCGTCTTAGGCGGAACCGTTGTCTCGATTACCTTCAGCCAGTCTTCCTTCTCAAATCCCATGTGCTTTGCAGCGGCTCCCAGGACAATGACATTGAATGCCTTGGGCGCGCCCATCTTTTTCGCTTCCTCCGTGGCCTCCACCACAATGGTTCTGCGGGCTTCCTTTAACCGGTCAATGATTCCTTCCGGATACTGAGCCACCCCTGTCACCACCGTAATGGGGTCAATGCGCCAGTCATTGACAATGACCACGCCGTCTTTTTTGAGGAAATGAAGATACCGCAGTGCCTCCAGACGCTCAAAAGCAATCAGCACGTCTGCCTGGCCTTCCTCTACAATGGGTTCTGCCACTTTTTCTCCATATCTCACAAAGGTTACCACGCTGCCGCCGCGCTGGGCCATGCCGTGCACCTCGGACAACTTCACGTCAAAGCCCGCCCCGATTGCAAGCTTTCCAAGTATGCGGCTGGTAAGAAGGGTTCCCTGGCCGCCTACGCCTACTATCATAATATTCTTTGATGTCATTTTATTCACCCGCCTTTACCAGATTGATTGCGTCAAATTTACACAGCTGTTTACACAGTCCGCAGCCATTGCACATGGTCTCGTCAATGGATATGGTGCCGTCCTCATTCTTTGTCAGGGCAGGACAGCCCGGTCTTAAACAAGCTCCGCATTTCTTACACTTATCCGGCAGCGGCCTGCACTTGTTGGGGAATTTGATTCCCTTAAGCAGGGCGCAGGGCGCCTTGGTGATGATGACGGATACCGCATCCCTTGCCACTTCCTCTTTGATTACGCGCTCCAGCTCCGCCTGGTCAAAGGCGTCCACCTCGCAGACATGCTCAATGCCCAGTGACTTGCACAGACCGTAAATATTGATGGCAGGAACCACCTGTCCTTTAAGGGTCTTGCCTGTGGCGGCATGATCCTGGTGGCCTGTCATTCCCGTGGTGGAATTATCCAGAATGATGACTGTGCCGGTGGCCTGGTTGTAGACCATGTTCATGAGAGAGTTGATGCCTGTGTGCATGAAGGTGGAATCACCGATTACAGCCACCCAGCTCTTAATATACTCTCTTCCCTTTGCCTTCTCCATACCGTGGAGAGTGCTGATACTGGCTCCCATACAGATCGTGGTGTCAATGACGCTTAAGGGCGCCACTGCCCCCAGTGTATAGCAGCCGATATCTCCGGCAGCATGTATCTTCAGCTTGTTAAGCACAGCGTATACGCTTCTGTGGGGACATCCCGGACACAGGATGGGAGGTCTTGCAGGAACCTGGGCCGCCTTATCCACCTGTGATGTCTGGCCCAGCACACGCTCCCTGATCAGGTTTGCGCTGTATTCACCCTGAACCGTGAATATTTCCTTGCCCACTGCCTTCTGAATGCCCCAGGATTTAACCTGTTCCTCCACCACCGGCTCCAGCTCCTCAAATATGTAAAGCTTATCCACCTTGGCCGCAAATTCCTCGATGAGCTTCCTTGGAAGGGGATTGAGAAGCCCCAGCTTCAGGACAGACGCCTGAGGCATGGCTTCCTTCACATACTGGTATGCAATACCGTTGGTGATAAAGCCCACGGATAAATCATTGTATTCCACCCGGTTGATGGGCAGGCTGTTGGCATCCTCTGCCATTTGTTTCATGCGCGCTTCCACCACCACGTGGCGTTTGATGGCATTGCCGGGCATCATGACATACTTTGCCATATCCCTCTCATAGGGGATGTCAAAGGGCTCTGCCCTCTCCTCCAGTTCCACCAGCCCCTGGGAATGAGACAGACGGGTGGTACTGCGCAGAATAACAGGGGTATCATATTTCTCACTGAGATCGTAAGCATATTTCATGAATTCCTTGGCTTCGGCACTGTCGGAGGGCTCCACAATGGGGACCATAGCAGCCCTGGCCACCATCCGGCTGTCCTGCTCATTCTGAGAGCTGTACATGCCCGGGTCATCTGCCACCACCAGCACCAGTCCGCCCCGAACGCCGGTGTATGCCGCCGTATATAGCGGATCCGCAGCCACATTCATCCCCACATGCTTCATGACGCACATGGAACGCACGCCTGCTATGGATGCACCGATGGCCACCTCTGTAGCCACCTTCTCGTTGGGAGCCCACTCCGCGTAAATCTCATCGTACTGGACCAGAGACTCGCTGACCTCCGTACTGGGTGTGCCCGGATAGGCTGCGGATACCTTTACCCCTGCCTCATAGGCACCTCTTGCTATGGCTTCATTGCCAAGTAATATTCTTTTCTCTGACACGTTTTTTCCTTCCTTTCAGTATGTATTAACTGCACCGGACCTCTTAATAACTGTCCTGATGCCTCATCAGACTTCCTTTCGCAGGTCCGTGACCCTCTTTGCCTTTCCCTCAAACCGCTGAAGGGTGTTGGGGGATACCAGCTGAATCTTGGCATCCAGACCAAGCATCAGGCGCATCTTATCCTTCAAAGTGTCCTCCAGCCGCTCAAGGGCAGCATAGGAGTCCATCATACTCTCAGCTTCCACCTCAACCTTGATAATCAGGATGTCGGAGTGGTTCTTCCTGTCCACCACGATTTCATAGTTAGGCCCGATTCCCTCTGTATTAATCAGCACTTCCTCAATCTGGCTCGGGAATACGTTGACGCCCCGAATCTTTAACATATCATCCGTACGTCCTGACAGGTTCTCCATCCTGGCGGTGGTGCGGCCGCAGGGACAGGGTTCATACATTAGCCTGGTAATATCCCTGGTACGGTAACGGATGAGAGGCAGCGCCTCCTTGGAAATGCAGGTGATAACCAGCTCTCCCTTTTCGCCGGGAGGAAGCACTTCCCCTGTGGCGGAATCTATTACCTCCGCAATAAAATGGTCCTCATTGATATGCATTCCCTTAAGTTCCAGGCATTCTCCCGACACGCCGGGACCCATCAGCTCGCTCATGCCGTAATTCTGGGTCAAATTTACATCCTCTCCCCATACCTTGTAAAGCTCATTCCTCATGGCCTCTGTCATCAGCTCGCTGCCCAGTACAAGGGTCTTTACCTTCAGGTCTTTCCTGGGATTAATTCCCATCTCCAGAGCCACCTCAGCAATGCGCATGGCATAAGAGGGAGTTGCCACCAGCAGGGTAGTCTCAAAATCCTTCATATACATCAGCTGCTTCTGGGTATTGCCGGTAGAGGACGGAACCACCGCAGCCCCTACCTTCTCCAGTCCATTGTGAAGTCCCAGGGCGCCGGTGAACATGCCATACCCAAAACAAATCTGGGCAACATCCTCGTCCGAGGCGCCTCCTGCCACGGCCAGACGGGCCACACATTCCTTCCACACCTCCAGGTCATTCTCCGTATAACCCACCACAGTTGGCTTTCCCGTGGTACCGCTGGATGCGTGGATTCTGCGCAGTTCCTTCTTTGGAACCGCAAACAGGCCATAGGGGTAATTGTCCCTCATATCCTGTTTCGTCACAAACGGAAGCTTCTGTAAATCCTTCAGTGTCTGTATATGCTCCGGCCTTACACCTGCCTCCTCCATCTTGGCGCGGTATGCCGGTACCTTTTCATAAACCCGGTTCACCGTGTCTTTTAGGCGGCTCAGCTGTATCGCTTCAATCTCCGCCCTGGACATTGTCTCCTCTTTTGCCCAAATCATGTTGTCTGACCTCCCTTTCCCTGCCCCCGCATCTCCTGTCTGGTTTCCTGTACTATCTTACTTTGACGTGACAACGCATTGGCGCATTATATTGTCTGGCGACATTATACCATCTTTTCCCGGGTTTGTCTGCTGTTTTCATGCAAATTCCATATGAGTTTTCTGTTTGCGGTTTTTACACCGGAAGCATCTGCACAAAACCTAACAGCATCCATAGCTACATCTTATCACAGTTTCATGACTTAGGCCATATTAGGGCTCATATTAGGACAGGGACATATTGACCATGTCCCTGTATATTAACAGGGAACCATGTCTCCCGCCTTATGGCGTTTTCCATGGTTCCCTGCAATCGCACAGCCCTCACCGTGCCGGACCGCCCTGTCCCGCTACACCAGGACTCCCTCCTGACTGCGCAGCTTTACCACCGCGGACAGGTCCGTCTTTTTATGTTCCTTTCCGCCCTGGTCCTGACACTTCTTGGAACGTTCCTCGGCGGTTTCGCACTTCTGGTAAAAATATTTGATAATGTCCTTTCTGGTAATGATACCAATGAAACTCTTCTGATCATCCAGTACCGGCACAAAGTTCTGGTTCAATGCCTTTCCGATCAGATCCTCCATATCTGCGTCTGCCTTAACCGGACGGTTGTCACACCGGCGGCGTATGGCTGTAACAGGTATCCTCTCAGCCCCTTTTAGATCCAAATTAAACTGGTTCTTGATTCCCCATAACAGGTCACCCTCCGTCAGCGTCCCCACATAGCGACCTGTCCTGCTGACAATCGGTACTGCGGAATACTTGTGGTGCTCCATTTTCTCCAAAGCCTGTCTTAACGTATCATCCTCGCTTATATACGCCACATCACTTTTAGGAGTCAGGAAAAACAGTATGTTCATTTTTTCACTCCTTTTTCCCGTATTCTTATTTAAGTATAATGCCTGCCTCTGAACCGAATGTGAACAAATTATTATAAATATCTGAAATTTCTTAAGATGCAGAAAATACAGATATATTTATATGTGCATTACACCTGCAGGAGCCGCCGTACTCTGTCTGACCACCAAATACGGCTGAAACATAATATTTTTCTTTGTATCCTGTTTCTGTTTCTGGCGAATAATCCGAATCATCTGCTGGACCGCCTCTGTTCCCATTTCCTCCACTGGCTGATGAATTGATGTAAGGGGCACACTTAATATCTCTGAAAAAAAGATATCGTCATATCCAATCAGAGATATGTCCTCCGGAACAGAGATTCCCTGCTGTTTTAGATAGTGAAACACACCATACGCCGACATATCATTATAAGCAAAAATTGCTGTAACATCTTTTTTGAGCAGATATTCCGCCCCCCGCACGCCGCTGCTTAAGTCATAGTCCCCATAAAATATAAGGGACGGATCAAATTCCACTCCTTTTTCCATCAGCGCCCTTATATAGCCCTGCGTCCTCCGGTTGGAATCAGCCAGATCCTTTGGGCCGCCCACGCATCCAATCCTGGTGTGGCCCAATTCCAACAGATGTCTGGCAGCAAGATAACCTCCCTCATCATGGTCCACAATCACGGAACAGCCTTTGACTTCAGGATAAAAGCGGTCCACAAGGACAAAGGGTATGTTGAGTGAATCCATCAGAGCCACCATTTCCTCCACTTTTTCACTGTCATTCTCCCTTGCCATACAGATTAATACTCCGTCTACCCCCTTGTCAGCCAGCATCTGCAGATATTTCATCTCGCGCTCATGGAGATCGTTGGTGTTGCACAGTATGAGATTCCAGCCGTTCCTGCGGCATTCATCTTCAATGGACTTAGCCATATTAGCAAAAAAGTTATTTCGGATGTCAGATAAAATCAGGCCCAGGGTTTTTGTCTGCTTCTTTACCAGTCCCACAGCTAATTGATTTGGACGGTAATTGAGTTCCTTCGCAGCCTGGAGAATGGCCTCTTCTGTTGCCTTTGGAATCTTATGTGCCTTTCCATTCAGTACCAATGATATGGTGGTAATAGAAAAACCTGTGTACTTCGCTATATCCTTAATTGTTGTTCGCAAATCCTGCCCCCTGTTAAAACATGCTCAAAATCTTACATTTCATTATATCATAAGTTTATTATTTAGCAATGTACCAGCAAAATTTTTCCATGACTCTAATTGCCTCAAAATACTTGGATATCTCCACGTATTCATTGGGCTTATGACACATCTGAGGCTCTCCCGGACCAAAGAGAAGTGCCGGACTGTCCGGCCAGGCTGTCAGGAAAATGGAAGCGTCTGTAAAATAGTTGATACCGGTCTCTCCTGCATTATCGCCTATAAACCCTTTCAGCCTGTGAAGCCACTGGTTTTTTTGGCCGGTCTCTACCGGCATCCTGTAATTTGATATTTCAGGCGTAAAGGACAGACCTCCGTTATAAACTTCACACCGCTTTTCTATAAGGCATTCCAGACGGTTCAGAACCTCCTTTTCATTTAAAGGCGGCACAATACGGATATCAGCCAGAAACTGCGCCCTGTCCGGAGTCATATTTGGTGCAATTCCACCCTCCGCCATGGTAACCTGGAGTGTGCTGCGTCCCAGCACAGGGTGTTCCTCCCTCATAAGCTCCTCTCTCAAATCCGCAAGCAGGCCAAATCCCTGCTCCAGGGCATTGATTCCCTGCCAGGGTTCTGCTCCGTGGCTTGTCTTGCCTGAAACAGATAGTTTTAACCAGATACATCCTTTCTGGGCCACACCAGCCTGACATGAAGTAGGCTCTCCAATTAAAAGCAGCTTTGGAAATAAATCAGGATACTCCTTTATGATTTCCTTTGCGCCCAAACCGCCACGTTCCTCATCACAGGTTCCCGCAAAAACAATTGTTTTCTGCGGGACGCATCCGCTCTCCGCCAGCTCTCCCAGAACAAAAGCCATGACTGCCAATCCGCTTTTCATATCACTGGCGCCTCTTGCATAAAGGCGTCCATCCTGTTCTGCGCACACAGCCGGATTGGTATTCCATTCGTTTATATCTCCATATGGGACCGTATCCAGATGTCCGTTAAAAAGTATGGTCTCTTCTGTTTTTCCTCTGAGCACGCCAATCACATTGCCGTGATGCTCGTCAATCAGCTGAACCCTTGTTTCCATACCTTTTCTTTTTAAATATTCTGCCAGATAAACAGCTGTCTCCTGTTCCCTGTCTTTTCCGTTAACACTGGGTATTTCCAGTATGCTCTTCAATAACGCCAGAGCCTCTGTTCTTTTCTGTTCCTCTGTTCTTTTCTCTGTTTCCATCTGCAATCCTCCTGCAAAAAGAGGACTGCCGCCCATGGAATCCTTGATTTCAGGCAGCAGTCCCCATCCTTATTCTTACTTTGTCAGCCAGTTCATGATTCCCTGCCACATCCTGTTATAATATTCCCACTCACAGAATTCCGGCGGGGCCCAGTGCGGGGCACAGTCCGTGGTTACTACAGCGCTCTTTCCCTTTCCATATTCCCCAAAGGCAATAAACGGATCATCATCTACCACAGCGGCCACAACCGCTTCCGGCTTTGCAATGGTCTTGTTATATCCCAGTACCTGCGGGAACTCCCCGGGAATCCCGTTCAGGGCTTCGTGCTGAACAACTGTTACAGGTGTGGTTCCCTCGCAGTGCTCCATACGGTCATCCACAGTAAGCACCTCTACCGGCAGAACCTCCTGCACCGCAGTATCATGCCATTTTCCTTTTGCATCCACGCCTGAAAAGGTAAGGTAGCCTCCCACCATCATAAGGGCTCCCCCATCCAGCACGTAATCGCGAATCAGATTACATCTGTTTGGCTTCTTCTCGCTTCTCATAAATGTGGCAGAGGGAAGAAGAAGCGTATTGGCTCCAATGTCAGAGAGAATTACTGCATCATATTCCTTTAATTCTTCCATTGTAAACGGAAATTCCTCTCCTGCCAGATGGTTAGGCATAAAGGTAACCTCATAACCGCCTTCTTCCAGCGCTGCTTTCAGCCACTTTTCTCCTGTCTCGTATACAGAGGTATAAAAACTGTCAAATCCTTTCACATGTGTAGTGTAACTCATCCAGGACTCTCCTGCTAACAATACTTTCTTACTCATCTCTCTTCTCCTTATTCTTCATTCTATTTATTTGCCTTACACCATTCCAGTATGAGCTGGGCATAAACGAGAATGGCTTCCAGATATGATTCTGCCTCCACGTACTCATTTACAGCATGGCACTCTTCCAACCGTCCGGGACCAAACTGCATGGTGGGGCATCCCGCGATATTCTTCCATAATCTTGAATCACAGCCTGCCGGAGAACCGACCAGACGCACCTGTCTTCCAAGGGCTTTTTCGTATCCATCCATAAAGCAGGCCACAAAGCTGTCATCAGATTCCTGTTCAAAGGCCCCTCCGGCCTGATACATGGTTATCACCGGCCTGTGCCGGCACAGCCATAAGTCGCTGTCAGCCACCCGGTTCACCGCATCTGTAAACTCCTCTACAATTTGATCATAGCTCATCTGTCTGGGCAGATAATGGATGCATGTCTCGAAATAACAATGTCCCGGCACCGTTGAACCGGCGCTGCCTCCGTGAATCGTACCTATATTCAGATTGGGAGCAGGAAGCAGGGGATGTTTATAAGTCAGCAGCCATTTGTGTTCCAGCTCCTCCAGCTCACGGATAACCTTAAACGCCTTATCAATTGCACTGACTCCCTTCCACTTTGCTCCGGAATGATTGGCTTTTCCCTCAAACTCCACTTTAAAAAAGACAAATCCCATATGGGCCAGAATCAATTCATCGGAAGAAGGCTCACATACAACCACTCCATCGGCTTTTTCTCCCGACATGATTGCCGCCATAGAACCATTGCCTCCGCCTTCTTCATCGCAGACTGAAGTGATATGTACATCTCCCGGCAGTTTTATCCCGGCATCCTTAAGCAGCTGCACTGCCATAACAGATGCCATAAGTCCGCCCTTCATATCAGCCGCGCCAAGGCCGTAAAGCCTGCCGTCCTTCATGGTTGGCGTGTGCGGCGGCGTATTCCACTCATTTTCATTTCCTGCCGGCATTGTATCAATATGACCGTTAAACATCAGGCTCCTGCCGTCTTTGTCTCCTTTGAAAACAGCATACACATTATAGCGGTCATCGTAATTATGTCCAATGTTTCCTTCCTGATATTTGGCCAGGCATTCTTTAATGGCTTCCTCTGTCATAGGATCCCGGCGGATGCTATCCGCTCCCATATCCTCGAACAATTTCACCATATACTCCTGCCCCTGCTTTTCCAGCCCTCCTGCTATCCCATGGCCCAAATCATGGGTGTCGATAGCTATAAGGTCCATCAAACGCTGTATATATGCCTGTTTATTTTCTTCCAAAACTTCTTTTAGCGGCCTCATAATTTCAACTCCTTTTTCGGTCAGACATGGTTGCGGCATTTCATCACTCCATTAACCAGATTAACCGTAATTGCGGATTCCCTGTTCAATGATATCCCAGAACTTTTCCAC
Source organism: Enterocloster sp. 210928-DFI.2.20 (assembly GCF_020554465.1). Classification (NCBI taxonomy): domain Bacteria; kingdom Bacillati; phylum Bacillota; class Clostridia; order Lachnospirales; family Lachnospiraceae; genus Enterocloster; species Enterocloster sp. 210928-DFI.2.20. The sequence goes on along the minus strand of NZ_JAJCHK010000007.1, from coordinate 146,319 downwards.
ATCCACTTCCACTGCCACATTGCTGTTGGGCTCCCTCTTGAAATATCCGAAGAAGTCACAATTCGTACGGCCGTAGCTCTGAACGCTGCGGATATCTATTTCCGTAAACATTGCTTTCGTTGTCAGGACTGTCGGGTCTATCAGGTATGCTATGGTCAGAGGGTCATGAAGAGGTCCTCCCTCCCATCCGAATACAGCTTTTTGGCTCTTGCTGAAAAACCGCATCAAATCTGCAAACAGCATTGCCGGCGGCGTTCCTATCTTTTCCATTCGTTCAATCACGGACGGGTAACACAGCACTTTTCTGGTCACATCCAGTCCCACCATGGTTATGGGCCTGTTGCACGTGAACACCACATGGGCCGCGTCCGCGTCCGCCAGAATGTTAAACTCTGCCGCAGGCGTCATATTTCCCAACTGATAGCAGCCGCCCATAAGCACAATCTCACGAATCTTAGGAAGAATTCTCGGTTCCATACGTATTGCCATGGCAATATTAGTCAGCGGGCCTGTGGGTACAAGTGTGATATCACCGTCCGATGCCATCAGCGTATCTATGATATACAGCACCGCATGTTTATCTTCTGCTTTTTTTCTGAGAGGTGCAAATACCGGTCCGTCAAGCCCTGTCTCTCCATGTATGTCATCCGCAATAACCTGCTTATCCCGTATCATAGGCTGTCCGCATCCTGCGTACACTGGAATATCCAGCCCCAGATATTGGCACACATTTAATGCATTGGCCGTTGTTTTTTCCAATGTCTGGTTTCCGGCCACCACCGTGATGCCCAATAAATCAATTTGCGGGCTCTTAGCCGCCAGCATTATGGCAACCGCGTCGTCATGGCCCGGATCGCAGTCTAAAATAATCTTGCGCTTATCCATATCTTAACCTCCTGTTATTCAATCGTAACCAGTGAACTCTTTTTCTTCTCCTGGGCTTTCTTCTTGGATATCATGGAAACTGCCAGTACTGTAATGGTCACCACGTAGGGCATCAGCAATACAAACTGGGAAGGAACACCATACGCCTGTATACGGGCTCCCAATGAATCTGTAAATCCGAATATCAGACAGCCAACCGCTGTAAGAGCAGGATGAGCTCCTCCAAAATACATGGCGGCCACACCCATAAAGCCTCTGGAATTCGTCATACCCTCTGTAAAAAGCTGGCTGTATCCAAGGGACAGATGAGCTCCTGCCAGCCCTCCAATCAGACCGGATATGGCTATTGCCTGGTATTTCATAGCATTTACATTAATACCTGCTGTTTCTGCAGCCATGGGAAACTGTCCCACTGCCCTCAGCCTCAGTCCCCATACTGTCTTATAAAAAAGAAACATCATAAGAAATACCAGCACGATAACAAACCATTCCGTAACACTCCAGTTGTTAAACAAGCTGTCCAGGACCGGCACACCGTCTAAAAACGGCATATGTACCTTAGGTATGCCTTTAATCTGCGGGCTGGTAAAGGAGCCGCTTACTCCAAGCACGCTATTAAGCATGAACTTGGTAAAGGCAATGGCAAACAGATTAATACCCATACCGATGGCACAAATCTCTGCCTTGTACTTAATGTGTCCCACAGCCATAATCATAGCAATGAGAAGCCCTGCCACCATTGAAATAAGGATTCCCAGAACCCAGCTTCCAGTCAGATAACTAACAGTTACCGCTGTAAATGCCCCTGTAAGCATGATACCCTCAGTACCAATATTAAGAATATCCGCCTGCTGGGTAATAGCTGCACATAGAGCTGCATATATGATGGGCGTAGCTGAACGGAACGTCGCATATATTAATGAAATATCAAAAATCTTATCAAATTGCATATGTCCTCCTCCTACTGCGCATCTGCTTTTGCCTTGCGTTTTTTATTAAACTGGAACAGCAATTCCATGGTAGCCACGATAATAAAGATAGCTGTAATGGTATCTACAATGGATTTTGGAACACCTGTATTCTGCTGCATACCCAATGCACCAGAGCGGAGCACTGCCAGGAAAAACGCGATGAACGGGGTTGTAACTACATTGTTCTTAACTATCAGGGAAGCCAGCATTCCGTTTGTTCCCAGGTTCGTGGCAAAGTTATTCAGGAAGTATCCGTATGTACCCAGCACCTCGATACAGCCTGCCAGGCCGCCAATGGCGCCGCTGAGCATCATGGTACGGATAAACACCTTCTTCGGATTGATTCCAACATACTCAGCATTGGCCGGATTGGTTCCCACGGTTCTGATCTTATAGCCCAGCGTTGTTTTGTTCAGCATCCAGATGACAGCGATGACCGCTGCAATAGCTATAAACAGCCCAGCGTTGGCATTACTTGGTTTCAAAAGTTTGGGAAGCGTCACATTCACCGGTATGGACTGGGGATTGGCAACGCCTGCACTGATTGGTCCGCTTACTAAATAGGAAGTGATATACAAAGCCACACTGTTCATCAGAATGGTGGTACACACCTCGCTGACGCCGTAATACGCTTTTAAGAATCCCGGAATCCATGCCCATGCCGCACCTGCTGCAACGGCAGCCACAAAACATGCCACTAACAGCAAAGGCTTTGGAAGCCATGTACAGTAGATTCCCACATAGGCAGCTGCCATACCGCCTAAGAATACCTCGCCCTCAACACCTACATTGAAAGCTCCTGCCTTAGCCGCCACTGCAAATGCAATGGACGTCAAAAGCAGCGGGGTAAAGTTGGCCAGAGTTGTACCAATTTTCAATTTTCCCACAAAAGCGCCCTTAAACAAAGCCGCATATGCCTCCAGCGGGTTTTCATGAATCAGAAGTATAAAAACAGCTCCTATGCCCAATGCCAGAAGAGCCAGCAGTAAAATCCTCCTCAGGCTTTTCATCACTGATTCTACTTTTGGATTCATTGTCTGCCTCCTTCCTGCTCCTGAATACCGCAGCCTTCCATATCATGACCGCCCATCATCAGAAGTCCCAGCTTTTCTTCATCTGCTTCCTCCGCCATCATGCGCCCTGTAATCCTGCCCTCATACATAACCACAATACGGTCAGACAGAGACATGATTTCTTCCAGGTCCGCAGATACCAGAAGCACTCCCAGGCCCTTTTTCTTAACATCCTGCAAAATAGTGCGGATCGATTCAATGGCTCCTATATCAACACCTCTTGTAGGCTGGGATGCCACCAGAAGTTTTCCGCCTATGGAAACCTCTCTGGCCACCACTACCTTCTGGGCATTACCTCCCGAAAGTGATGATGTGGGAATCTCAGTATCCCTGGGTCGTATATCAAATTTCTCGGCCATCTCCTTGGCAAACGGGTAGGATGCAGAATCATTTACCATGATTCCCTTGGCAAAGGGAGCTTTGTCCTCCTGAACTGCCACCAGATTCTCCCGTATTGTCATGGTACGGTTTAAACCTCTGGTATTTCGGTCTTCCGGTATATGGGCAAGTCCGGCTTCTCTGGATTTCTTTGGAGAAAAATTAGTTATTTCCGTTCCTCCCAGAATAACACATCCCTTCTCCACCTTTCTCAATCCGGTTATAGCCTCTATAAACTCACTCTGGCCATTTCCATCAATACCGGCAATACCCACGATTTCCCCTGCCCTGACTTCCATAGAGACACCGCGTATCTTGGATATCTCTTTTTCACCCGATGTCCACAAATCTTTGACTTCCAGGACCACATCACCGATATCAGCCTTTTCCTTTTTTATATCCAGGAAAACTTCCCTTCCTATCATCATCCTGGCTAAATCTGAAGGGGACGTATCCTGTTTATCTACGGTACCAATAAAACAGCCCTGCCTCATTACGGTAATACGGTCCGATATCTCCATTACCTCATTGAGTTTATGAGAGATGAAAACAATGGACTTGCCATCCTTTCTCAAATTCTCCAGAATCTCAAAAAGTCTGCGTGTTTCCTGAGGCGTCAGCACAGCTGTCGGTTCATCCAGTATGATTACATCTGCTCCCCTGGTCAATATTTTAATGATCTCCACTCTCTGGGCTTCTCCCACGGAAATCTGATTTATTTTCTTACTCATCTGTATATCCATGCCGTACTGGTCTATATAGTGCTGCACTGTATTTTTTGCTTTATCAAAATCTATGGTGCATCCCTTTCTGGGTTCAAATCCCAGAATAATATTCTCCAGTACTGTAAGCTCGCTTACCAGCATGAATTCCTGGTGCACCATGCCTATTCCTTTTTCTATGGCAATCTTGGGGGTGATGTGGCTCATATTCTCGCCTTTGATTTTTATATCTCCCCCGTCAAAATCATATAGTCCGTACAGCAGTTTCATCATGGTGGATTTTCCTGTTCCGTTTTCACCAATCAGGGAGTGTATTTCACCCTTTTTCAAGTTGAACTGCCCATCTTTTACCGCCTGTACGGAGCCAAATGATTTCCTGATATTATTCATTTCCACTACATATCCGTTCATTCCGGTCACCTTTTTCCCTGAATCTTTGCCTCTAAAGATTTCATAAAACCCGGGGCGGGAAGACATATCCATGTCCTGCCGCCCCTTAAGTATCTCCGCGCTTTATACTGCCTTACTGAGCGTCCTTACCGAATCCCTCATAGTTATTTACCACAATCTCACCAGAAATGATTTTATCTTTCAGTTCCTGCACCTTGTCCTGGATATCAGCAGGGAACTTATCACCTAAGTGCTCTTTAATGACTGCGAAATCAGTTAAATCCACACCGTCATTGGAAACTTCCAGATAGCTGGTGGTATCTCCTTTGAAGTTACCCTCCACTACGGACTCAATCACGCTGTAGCAGGCAGTGTCAACTCGTTTAACCATGGATGTCACTACGTGTCCCGGCTGGTCGTTATCCTGATTTAAATCAACGCCAATCGCATATTTTCCAGCTTCCTTGGCCGCCTCCAGAACACCTGTACCTGTACCAGAAGCCACATTCATGACAATGTCAGCACCCTGTTCATACTGCGCCAATGTCAGCTCCTTGCCCTTAAGAGGGTCAATCCATGTTCCTGCGTAAGACTGAAGAATGGTAATGTCGGGATTAATATACTTTGCTCCCTGCTCAAATCCAACATAGAAATCGTGAAGCACCGGAATGTCCTGGCCTCCGACCCAGCCTATAATAGCATCGTCATTTACCCCTTCAATCTCGGAGTGGGTCGTGAACATAGCTGCCACTGCACCGGCTAAAAATGAACCCTGATTCTGAGCAAAGCTGATGGAAACCACATTTGGTCCTTTTACAGTTGTATCAATGATAGCAAATTTAACGTCAGGATAGCTGTCTTTATATTTCTCAAGATATTCCTGGAAATTAGAGTTAGAGCAGATGACCAAATCATATCCGCCCTCGCAGCATGCCAGAAGGTTGGCTTCCCACTCGTCTGCGGTAGTGCCTTCCAGGTTCTTTACCTCCACGCCAAAATCCTTGGCTGCCTGCTGTGCACCTGCATTACAGGAATCATTGTAGGATTTGTCTCCCAGATTACCAGAGTAAACAACAGCTACCTTTATGGGACTTTTGCCCTCAGAATCTGCTACCTCGCCGGAGCCCTCCGCTGCAGTCTGCCCGCTGTCCGCTTTGCTCTCTGCCTTAGCTCCTGTGCTGCTGGAACCACACCCCACCAGACTTAATCCTAATACTGCCGCCATCGTCATTGCCAAAAAACGTTTCTTCATAATAAAACTACTCCTTCCTTCACCTAAAATATAATTGTTTCCTTTTACCAGGAAAAAGCTTTTAGTAAAGCGTTTTTCCAAATTTATTTCGTGATTTAATCTTATTACTATTTTTTAATTTTGTCAATACATAAATATTGCACTATATTGAAAACATATTTTTATGCATTATTTACAGTTTTTATATGTGTTCTGCCCTTATGTTCTGATTGATATTTCCTTCGATGGTAAAAGGCTTTATCTTCCCTGATGCTGTAAATCCCAGTCAGATATCACAACATTTTCAACGCCGCACACAACCGATGGTTCGTTCTGACCGCCAAATAAGAAAATGGCAGGAGATGGGCGCTTCCCGCACCGCTATATCTCCTGCCATATCCGCTCTATATTTTTTTCCCATCCCCATACAAATTCCTATACTGCCCCGGCGTCATATTCTCTGAACTCTTAAACCTCCTTGTAAAGTTGGACAGATTGGCATATCCAGCCTCCTGGGCTATCTGGGCTATCTGCTTATCTGTGTGAATCAGACAATCCTTGGTGTAATCCAGACGTTTTTTGGATATCAGTTCGGAGAAACTGGTATTCAGGTTCTGGGTTATGAATTTACTCATATAGCTGGATGAATAGCCAAAGTGTTCCGCCATTCCCACCAGGCAGAGACTGCTGTCCCTGTAATTATCTTCTATGTATACAAGCACCTGCTTAACTAAATCATTGCGGGTGTCCTGCCTGGAGGCCGCAAGGACACCATTGATTCTCATAAGAGCATCTCCCAGCTTTTCACCGAATTCTTCCACAGTCCTGAACGCGGTCAGCTGGTACAGTTCCTTCTCCGTCAGCCGGATGTCATTTTTCTTCACTTCCTTCAGAAGATGGCTTACGATATCATAACAGCACATCAGCGCCATCTGTCCCGGAAGCTCCTCCAGGCTCAGCACCACTTCCTGCACAGAGCCCTCCACCCCCTCCGGCGAACCGCTTTCCAGACACCGGCTGATACACAAGAGACATTCAGTCTGATAGCGGCTGATGGTAGCGCTGTACTCCTCACCCTTTCCCTGCTCCATGTTCTCAAAATCCAGCTCTTTGTGGGGATTTAACAGACGGAACTTCATGTTGGTAAGGGCCTCCAGATAGGACAGATGCACACCTGACGCATCCTCATGAATATTTCCTGCGGAAATGACGCACTCGCAACTGCTGAATACCTCCTTCAAACGCTCCCTGGCCCCAATCCTGTGTTCCTCAGTCAGGACCTTGCGGCTGAGAATGACGGCAATTGCGCCGAAATAGTACAGGAAACTTGTATACACGCCGTAATCCGTCTGAAATCTCTCTTTTATGGGACCTTCCTTTTCTTTGTACAAAGCGGATAACTCCCTGGAAGACATGTTTCCTCCGGCCGCCAGAATCACCATATGATTCCGCCCCTTCATCTGCTCCGTTAGAATGCCGTTCACCATGTCGTCCTCCCGGGTACCGTCCTCCCGGGTGTCGTCCTCCCCATAGAGCAGCTTTGTCACAAGCCGTTCCTCCACCAGGGGCCACTGCTTTTCAATCTCCTTTGCAAGGGAATCCCTGACAGAATTCAGGCTGTCATACTGATGCTTTATAAATACCAGCTCGTCCCTGCTCCTGTCCTCACTGTTTTCATTGTCCTGTTTCATATATTGAGCCAGCTGGTGTATGGGCTTGTAATAATGGTAGGCCATGTAGATTGCCATAAAGCATCCCAGGATTAAAAAGAGTAAAACTCCGGTGACCAGCAGGCTGTTATTCTGTACCACATCTGCCAGCAGGTCGGGCATGGTTATCTTACTCAATATGATAAGAGAGGGATGGTCCATAGGATATACGATATAACGGCCCTGTCCCGCTCTCTCCTGAAAGGTGGTACAGCTTCCCGGCTCTGCCTCCAGGACCCGTCCCATCACCTCATCCAGCCCCAGATCCTCCCCTTCTGTTGCCAGTATCTTTCCCTCTCCGTTCAGCACAGCGATTCCATGGCTGTAGCTGCCCGGGGACGTGGTCATACTCCGGCTGATTTTGGAGGGCTGCAGTTCCAGCACCACCCAGGATTCAACCTTAAAGGAATAATTATATACCGGATAAATGAATACCATCTGCGGTCTTGTTATGATTCCGTCCTTCATGTGGTACTCCTTGTTGATAACATCGTACCCGGGATGGTCCATATTATACAGTTTTTCCAGGAATGGCTGCCTTTCTTCCTCCGGCAGCCTCAGCTGGCCCGCCAGAAGAATATCCTTGGCATACCGCCCTTGGGAAGAAAAACTCATATCTTCATTTTCGTAGAGGATATACGCCTTTGTTATGTAAGGATTGGCTGCATTCTCCTCGCGCAGCATGTCCACCATCTGAATCTGGTTTTGGGCATCCCGGCTTCTGGATACCACAGGGCCGCTGAAGCTGATTCGGTTCCCAGCCTCCATAAGGCCGGCCGTTCATGGTTACCAAATCATCTCCCAGACGCTCCAGAATATTTTCATTGTACCCAAGAATCTCCCTGGACAGATTACGGTACATAATAATTTGTAAACAAATAGAAAGTACCACCATAGGCACCAGAAAAAAAGATGTAAAACCCAACAAATATTTATGAAAAATGCCTCTGCGCAAATCTGTACCTCCCCGCCGTATATGGTTGTGCACATGCCATTTTTACATTATATATTATTTTGAGGTGATTGGAAAGAAGTTAAATGGGAAGAGCATATGTTCCATTAAATGGAAGCGCATATCTGCCGGACAGGAAGGAACACGCCTGCCGCATTATATTTATCAGCAAAACAGCAGGAAAACGCGTTCAGATGCTTACCCGCGTTTTCCTGCCGTTATCCATACCTATATGATTCCATAATCCCGCCGCCCCGAACCCCATCCTGTACCTGTTCCGGAAACAGCCTTACACCGAAACGCAAAACCTGTCTTATATCCGCGCCATAACTTCATTTAAATCCAATGTTCCGGTACCGTCCTCCAGTTCAAAATACGGTATGCCGATTCCTCCTGCCCGGCGCACAGATTCATACATCTCATTCTGTTCCCGGACCTCCAGATACTGCTTCAAATCCGGAAGGCTGGCAGACAGGTTCTTAAAATCAATGTCCGCCTGCTTCTCTGTCAGTTTACATAATGCATACAGTGTGTCAGGACATAAATGACTTCCTATAACAGTTACTTTCATACTATAAATCTCCTTTTCTATCATATGATTCTATTTGGTTTCTGCTATAGCGGCTTGTGCCGCGGCAGTATTTCCCATGGGATTTTCTTTGTAAATCTGTTTTTCCAGCCAGTCTTTTCCTTCCACCAGCCTGGTCACCATCATGGAAGCAATGGTATCGCCGCTGGCATTAAGGCAGGTTGCGGCCGGGTCCACCAGAAATCCTATGGTGGCAATCAGCGGGAAGGCTTCTGCCGGAAAACCGAAGAGGCTGACAATAAGCATTTCTCCCACCAGGCCGCCCCCGGGAGCACCGGACAGCACAAAGGCGCTCAGGATAGCAACCGCCATAGCCATGGCATAGGTACCGATTCCGGTAAAGGACTGGCCGAATATACCAAACAGGAAACTTATCTTCACTATGGAGGAGAGCACGGAACCATCCATATGCATAGTCGCCCCCATGGGCAGCACAATATCCCGGATGTCCCTTGGCACCCCTATCTTGTCACACGCCTCGCAGTTTACAGGCAGGGCGGCAATGGAGCTCTGAGTGGCAAATGCAGTGACCGCAGGATTCAGTATATGTTTGAACATACGCCTCACTCCCTCTCTTCCTCCTGCGAAATAAGAATATGCCGGAAATGCTGCCATGAAATAAACAATGCACATGGGATAATATACCAGCATGGCATGTCCGTAGTCTCCGATCAGTCCCGGGCCGAACTCTCCCACCAGGGATGCAAAATACGCTCCCAGTCCAATCGGCGCGTACAGCATGATAATACTCACGATTTTCATGATAATTGAATTCAGGTTATTGAGCATCCTTCCCACAGGACTGTCCTCACCTCCGCAGGCGCTGACGCAGAAACCGGACAAAATGGCGAATACAATGATGGGCAGCATGTTCTTCCTGCTCATAAGCCCTGAAAAATCGTCAACCGTCAGTGTGCCTACCACCATTTCCCCGATTCCGCTCATTTCCTCCATCTCAGCGCTGGCAAAATGGATGCTGGTGCCTGCCGCCGGCGGAAATACATTTACTACCACCAGCACCAGGACACCTGCGATGGCACCGGTAATCACAAATACCATCACCAGACTGCTCAGTATCTTCCCCAGCCGTTTCATGTTCACCATGTTCCCCACTGCGCTGGATATGGAAACAAAAACCATTGGAACCACAATCGTAAACATCAGGTTCAGAAAAATATCTCCCAGGGGAGCCAGAACCTTTGCCTTTTCGCCAAATATCACCCCGATGACGGCGCCTATCATGATGCCTGATAATAAAATGATTGGAAAACGGTAATTCTTCCATATTTCTGATTTGTTCATCCCTTACTTCCTCCTTCTCCTTTGGCGCAGCCCGGTCTACAGACGATCCACTGCGTTCTTTAACTGTCCCAGGGCCCTTTCTAGTACACTCCTTGGGCAGGCGGCATTCAGCCTCATGTAACCGGACAGGCTCCGTCCGAAGGTATACCCCTCATTCAGTCCCAAACCGGCTTTCTCGATCATAAAGGTACGCAGGGTCTCATTATCCATATTCAGTTCACGGCAGTCCAGCCACACAAGATAAGTGGCATCCGGCACCGTGGGCCTGATTTTGGGTATATTGGCGCTGCAGTATTCCCTTATAAAGGTAAAGTTCCCATCCAGATACGCAAGCAGCTGTTCCAGCCACTCTTCCCCCTCATTAAACGCTGCCTCCATTGCCACGGAACTGAACGCGTTATTTCTGTGGATATCCATAGCCATCCAGAAGTCATCAAATTTCTTCTTCATCTCCAGATTGGGAAAAATTGTGGTGGATGCCTGAAGCCCCGCCAGGTTGAAGGTCTTTGTACCGGAAATACAGCTGATTACCCTTCCGGCCGTCTCCGCGGACAATGTGGCGGTTGGAATATGTTTTTTTCCATGGAATACCAGGTCAGAATGTATCTCGTCGGAAACCAGCAGAGTGTTGTTGGCCATACAGATATCTGCCATTCTGGTCAGCTCCTCCCTGCTCCATACAATTCCCAGTGGATTGTGGGGGCTGCACAAAAGGAATATCCTGGCTTCCTTAGCCTTGGCTTCAAAATCCTCGAAGTCAATTCCCCATGCACCGTCCTTTTCCACCAGTCGGTTTTCCAGCACATTCCGTCCCCACGCCTCTGTTACATCGTAGAATTCCGAGTACACAGGCGTCTGAATCATGATGCTGTCACCCGGTTCTGAAAACAGCTTTACAATGGATGACAGGGCCGGCACCACTCCCAGGCTCCAGCTCATCATCTCCTTTTTTATATCCCATCCGTTGCGCCGCTTCTGCCAGCCCCGGATCGCCTCAAAGTAGGAATCCGGCCTGGAGGTATATCCCCAGATCCCCTCTTCGGCCCTCTCCTTAAGGGCGTCTATGATGGGCTCAGCTGTCCTGAAATCCATATCGGCCACCCATAAGGGAATCACATCCTCCCTGCCGAATTTCTTCATCCTCTCATCATACTTGGCTGCCCTGTTGTGGCTCCTGTCAATGACTTCGTCAAAATTATACTTCATGTCATATACCGCCTTTCTTTCATTGTTTATGCTGGCTGTGCTTTTCCGCAGCTGCTTGTGCTTTCCGCATCTGGCTGTGCTTTTCCGCATCTGCCTGTGCTTTTCCGCATCTGGCTGTGCTTTTCCGCATCTGCCTATTTAATAAGCAAGCATCATGCCAACTTTTACAATCATATTGAAATCAACGCAAAAAAAGGACTTGATTCCTTATTAAATCAAATCCTTTTCCGCTGTATTTAAATTATTCCCCAAACCAAATCAAATGGTTATATTGGCCGCTAATTGGTTGTGTTTTTTTATTTTTGGTTGATAATATGGTTTATTTGGTTAAATTCATATCCTTCCCATATCTTCCTGCCCAGGGATGTTATACGGCTTCCGCCTCTTCCCCGTCCAACCCTGGCCAGGCCATATTCCCTGAATATTCCCAGGATAGACCTGACGGCCGGCTGGGAGAGAAGGAGCTTTTCTTTTCTGGCAGCTTCCAGAATCCGCTCCCGTCCCACTGTCTCTCCATTTTCAGAGGAACAGTATAACATTTTTAGTACAAACCAGTATTCCTCCGGTTCCAGCCCCTGTTCCCGCATTGCCTGTTTCCACGGTGCGGTATCAGGCTGCAAAACCGGTTCCGGATATTCCGCCTTTTTGGACGCGCAGTACGATAATCCTGCCCCAATCCCATCATACTGAAATGTGGGGGGCAAATCCTTTACAGTGATGACCTGGCTGCCTGTAAAGCAAAAGTACTCCGCCAGGTTGCGCAGTTCCCGGATATTCCCCGGCCAGCTGTACGTGCGGAAAATCTTCTTTACCTCCTCTGAGAGCACAAACTCTCCCTTCAGCTCCCGGCAGAACCGTTCCATGAGAAGGAATACATCCTCCCCCCTCCGGCACAGGGGAGGAATGAGGACCGGCAGTGTGTTCAGACGGTAATACAGGTCCCGCCGGAAGCTGCCGTCACGCACCTTTTCTTCCAGGGATTCATTGGTGGCTGCCACGATACGTACATCCACGCTGATAATCTTATTGCCGCCCACCCGCATGATCTCATGCTCCTGAAGCACCCGAAGCAATTTTACCTGGAGGGCCGGACTCATGCCCTCCACCTCATCCAGAAACAAGGTGCCGTGATGGGCGAATTCAAACAGCCCTGGTCTTCCGCCTTTTTTGGCCCCGGTAAACGCGCCCTCCTCATACCCGAAAAGCTCGCTTTCCAGCAGATTTTCCGGCATAGCCCCGCAGTTTATGGCCACAAACGGCCCCTTTTCCCTCCTGGAAGCCAGATGCACTGCGTTGGCAAACAACTCCTTGCCAGTGCCTGTCTCACCAATTAAGAGTACCGGTGATTCCGTGTAGGCCATGCGCCTTAAAATGGCCTTTGTCCTCAATATCTCCCCGGACACCCCAATCACATCCTCAAAGGTGTACTTGGCCCGGTACCCCTTGTGCATCAGCTGGTTGCGCAGCTCATGCTGGCGGTTCTCAGCATCATTAAAGGGCTGCAGGATGGCAAACGCGCCGATGCAGTCCTCCCTGCGCAGCACCGGAACCACTGTGACGCCTACATTCACATTGTTGATGCGGATTACCCTGGGCTCTATCTTCTCTTTTGTCTTAAGGCACTCAATAAACGGCAAATAGGCCAGGGAGGCAGATGCCTGCTTATGCATCACCAGCGTACGGCTCAGCCCCGTAATCGTTTCCGCCTTCCTGTTCATGGCAAATATCTCGGCCCGCTCATTGATACCGATGATTCCCTCGTCCAATATCTCCATCAGTATGTCAAACTGGCTTTCCAGCCTTCTGGACCTGGCGAACATCATGTCAAAATTGTAGGTGCTGGTGACCACACTTGAAAAATATGCCTGGAACTTAGGCGTCTCCAACAGTTCCTCCAGGCCCAGTTTTAACGCTGCCTCAATCATGGTCTCCGAAGTCAGACAGCGCTGTCCTATGTTGACCACCTGCTTCACGCTGTCCGGGACATACCGTTCTTCGTCCGGTGTGACAGCCAGGCCAATGCCCTCCACCGGCTCCGCTCCCGGATAAAAGGGTATAAATTCAATGTGGTTCACCCCCAGCTGGTTCAAACCCGATGTGGCTTCCCTGACCATTTTCTCCGTCATATTCACAAACAGAGCCCTGGTTCCGGCAGGAATGGTCCGCAGCAGCCGTATGGTTTCCCATAGATAGGTCACGTGAATCTCGCTGATCTGCGCTTCAATGGGGATGTACTGGGGCACATCCTCCCGGTTGTCAAATGCGTCTGTTGACATGAGATACAGATCCGCCCGCTCCATATTGGAAATCGTTCCTTCTCTCACACTGTATGAATTCACCTTCACGTATTCCCCGAACAGCTCCTGCACCTGTTTTCCGTAAAATGCGCTGGCTCTTGGGTCCAGGGCAATGACCGCCACCTTTTTAACCATTTTATTCCTCCATTTCAACCATTAAAACCATTATAAGACCAAAACCCGCCTTTCTGCAAGCTGAATTTTCAGGCATGAATCTTGCTTGTAATGAGAGATAGATAGGATTTGCGCTGAACGCCCTGCCATTCGTCAGGGCTGCATGGTGCGGGAATTGCAAAGGAGGAACATCATGAATAAAGAAGAATTGATTGCATTGTTAAAGCAGGAGGTAGTGCCTGCCCTGGGCTGTACTGAGCCAGTGTGTGTGGCCCTGGCCGCGGCAGATGCCGCAAAGGCTGCCGGAGGAACCATTCTGTCCGTCAGGGTAGAAATGAATCCAGGCATCTATAAGAACGGTATGAATGTAGGTATTCCCGGTTTTGACCGGGTGGGACTCAAATATGCCGCTGCCCTGGGCGCCTGCCTGGCCAATCCTCAGAAAGGACTTAAACTCCTGGAGGACCTTTCCCCTGCTGTCAGCAGCCAGGCCATAAACCTGGTGGAATCCGGAATGGTCACACTTAAGCTCAAGGAGGACGAGCCCCTGCTCTATGCCCATGCAGAAGCAGTGTCCTCTGCCGGTACAGGAGCCAGCACAATAAGAAATACCCATTCCAATATTGTCTGTACCGCCCGGACAGTAAACGGAGTTCTCACGCCTTTCTTTCAGAAGGAATACTCCCTTACCGGCAGAACGGCTCTCCATGAAAAGCTGGCCTCCATGACCATTTCGCAGATTGTATCGCTGGTCGAAAGCTGTTCCCCGGAGGAACTGGCCTTCATGGAAGACGGAGCCCGGATGAACTCTGCCCTGGCCGATTACGGCATGCAGCACAAACTTGGCATCGGAGCCGCCTCCTCTCTGGCAAAATACTGCCGGACCGATATTGTGGGAAACTCCCTTATGAGCCGTATTATGACCCTTATGGCCAGCAGCGCGGAAGGCCGCATGTGTGGCTGTCCCTATGCAGTCATGAGCAGCGCAGGCAGCGGCAACCACGGCCTTACCACCATTCTGCCTGTTGTGGAAACAGCCCGGTATCTTGGCTCTGACAAAGAACATCTGGTAAAGGCGCTGGCCATATCCCATTCCATCAATGTGTACATCAAGGAATTCACCGGCAAGCTGTCCGCCACCTGCGGATGCGGTGTCTCCGCTGCTTCTGCCGCCTCTGCTTCCATGGTCTGGCTCATGGGCGGCAGCCATGAACAGATGGGATATGCCATCATCAATATGAGCGGCAACCTGACCGGCATGATATGTGACGGCGGAAAAATCGGATGTGCCTTAAAACTGGCTACAGCCAGCGGGGCAGCCCTTATGAGCGCCTGTCTGGCCGTGGACAAAACCGTGCTGGATCCAAAGGACGGCATATGCCACGCCACACCGGAGGGCGCCATCCGCAATATGGGACGAATCAGCAATCCCGGCATGGCACAGACAGACCGCACCATTCTGGAAATCATGATGGAGAAAGATTAATCCGCCCTTTAGTCCACCAGCTTATCCAGTTCCTTCACATGTTCTGTCTCATTGGAGGTTTTATGCTTTGCCTTGGATGCGTACAGGTTCACGGATGCCTGGGACTTCTTAATAGGCTGCATGGTTCCTGCTCCGGCCACACATCCGCCCGGACACGCCATTCCCTCCAGAAGGTAGCCATTGTATTTCCCGGCCTTTGCCATGGTCAGCAGTTTTCTGCATTCCTTAAGGCCCTCTGCATTGGCTACCTTGATTTCCTTATCCGGATAACGCTCATGAATCACATCCACTACGGACTTGGCCACCCCGCCTGCCACCGCAAAGTTACGGCCGTCCATGGAAGCGTCATTGACGCCTTCCGGATCTTCTTCTATCTTCTCCACGTCCACATGCCGGGCGTCAAAGATGCCGTCCATTTCTTCAAAGGTAAGGACGAAATCCACATCGCTTCGTATGTCCGTACGCATGGCCTCCAGCTTCTTGGCTGCGCAGGGACCGATGAATACAACCTTTGCATTAGAATGGTGCCGCTTAATCAGCCTTGCCGTCAATGTCATGGGGGTCAATGCCATAGAAATACAGTCCGCATGCTCCGGGAACAGCTTCTTAGCCATCATGGACCAGGCCGGGCAGCAGGATGTAGCCATAAAGGGAAGCTTTTCCGGCACTTCCTGGATAAAGTCAATTGCCTCCTGGGTAGCGCACAGGTCGGCTCCCACAGCCACCTCAAATACGTCCGCAAACCCCAGCGCCTTCATGGCTGCACGCAGCTTGCCGGGCGTCACCTTTGGTCCGAACTGCCCCACAAAAGCCGGGGCAACTGCCGCATAAACCCTTTCCCCTGACTGGATGGCCCGTATAACCTGGAATATCTGCGATTTATCCGCTATGGCTCCAAAGGGGCAGTTCACCAGACACATTCCGCAGGATACGCATTTATCGTAATCAATATCCGCCTTTCCATTCTCATCCGTGGAAATGGCGTCCATACCGCAGGCAGCGGCGCAGGGTCTTTCCTGGATAATGATGGCCTTATAGGAACAAACATCCGCGCACCTTCCGCATTTGATGCATTTGTCGTCATTGATGTGGGAGCGTCCATTGGTCCTGTCCAGCTTGATGGCATCCTTAGGGCACACCTCCTCACATGGATGGGCCAGACAGCCCTGGCAGCCGTCTGTTACAAATACACGCTTTTCATGACAGGCATTGCAGGCAAATTTAATCACATTAATCAGGGGAGGCGTATAATAAGTCTCCGGTCTGTCCGCAGCCTCTATGTTATCCGAAACCGGCGCATGTTCCGCCGCGCTGCGGTACGGAAGCCCCATGGCCAATCTGAGCCGTTCCCCGACAATAGCCCGTTCCAAAAAAACGTCATTGCGGAAATTCCCCACTTCTCCCGGTATGATTTTATACGGAAGCTCTTCAATACGTTTATCCACCGGCCATTCCGTATGATAGGCCATCCTTGCCACTTCCCTGAATATCCTGTGTCTGATTTCCTGTATACGTGTCTCCACTCCTCGCATATTCCTGCCTCCTTGTTATGAGCACTTAGAGACCGTCCTTTGGTCTCTTACGTGCGATACATTCCGCTGGCACTTGGCGGGCGTCCTTTGACCGCTTAGTGCAGCGGTTCGTTATGAGCACTTAGTGACCCGTCCTTTGGTCTCTTACGTGCGATACATTCCGCTTTTAACAGTACCGATTATATACCAGCCCATGAAAAATGCAAATGCCTAAATGCATTTTTCCCCTTTTGTTCTTAAAATAAAGCACGGACCGCAGACAAAAAACAGGCGTCCGGCCGTTTTTTCCCGGCCGCGCGCCTGTTCATACGTTACCATTTTACCAGTCTCAGCACCTCTTCCGCCAATACAGACTATACAAGCCTTGACCGCAGTATACCTTATCCGCCTTTTTCCATGTAATATCACAGGTCATACACAAAATGCGGAACCGGACGGCCGTCCACAGGGGACCGTGTTTCCCCGTCCCGGACCGCGCCCATTTTTCTGTAAAATCCCACTGCCTGGGGGCTGGTAACAAAATGAATGCGGCATATTTCCTGTTTTCCGCACCAGCCGGTCATATGCTCCCACATCTGTTTTCCCAGTCCCCTCCCCAGCCTTTCCTCTGCCACATAAAAATACTCTAATTCCCATGCATCTCTATCCTGCCTGATTCCCCAGAAGGCAGCCGGACAGCCGCGTTCACCTGCCGCATACACAGGATTACGGCGGATAAAATCTTCCGTAACATTAAACCCTGCGTCAAAGTTTTCCATAAACGCCTCATCATATCCCCAGTGTGCCTCCGAAGCCCTGGCAAGCCGGCGCAGCGCCTCCGTATCTTCGGGCTCAGCCCTGGCAAACCTCAGAGCCTGCCTTTTATACCGGCCGGGATAAAGATTCTTTGCCTCCCTGGTAAATCTTTCCACCACAGCTTTTTTCTGCTCCGTATACCCATCCCGGTCATGTTCATATTCTTTCCAGAGTCCCAGCTTCAGCTCCTCATATTCCCTGGCTGCTTCCGGATGCTCCCTCAGATAATCCCTAAAATATAACTCGTCGTTATCCCCCGCCTCTCTCAGATGCAGATGGAATACCTTCTCCGCAAATCCCAACGGCGTGTAACCCCTGTTGAACGAAATCCTCCCTGCCTTTTCCATCATGCAGATGTAGCCGCCCCCGATAATATGTTCCTTCATGGCCTGCATATCCCCGCCTTCCCCCATTTCCACCAGGATATCCACTATGGGCTTGGCCCAGATGGATGGGATGGATGTGCTTCCCACATGACTGATTTCGCAGATATCCTCCATGGGAAGGATACCAGACAGCCGCTCCCTTTCCTCCTGGTACCACTGCGTCCAGACCGGCCTGTGCTCTGTGAGGAAAACAGGGAACAGCTGCCACAGTTCCTCCAGGCTCATGCCGGAAAACGGTTCCTGTCTATCCTTCATCATCATATCTCTCCAATTGTTTCTCCCATTCCTCCTTTACCCCTTTCATCCTGCGGAAATAAGAGCTCATCTCATCCGCCATGCCTGACAGACGGTTTAGGAGCGTGGAGAAATCCTTTAACATTTCATCGTCCTGGAAATAGGGGTATACGATATCATGGTCAATCTCGCTCCAGCCCTCCTCGAACAGGGTTCTTCCCTGGATTTCCACATAATATCCCTTATATTTGATGATATAGTGGAGGGAGCGGTATATACCGTTGGACTTAATCTCAATCAAATTCTCGTCATAAATCCTGGTGTCTCCGTTTCTGCGGTAGACCTTTGGCCGTTCCGCGATGTAATAATGCCCGGTGTCCTCATCAAAATCCTTTATGCGGTCCACCACATATAGATCAGGGTTATTCTCAAATACACTGGTTATATATTTGTGGAAATGAATCCAATCCTCCCGGTAAAGGAAAAACACACGAATTCCAATCAGGTCCGTGATGTACTTATGGTAATTGCTTCTGTTTATATCCTCAAACCGTTCAAAATGCTCGTTGCGCTTGCGTATGATTTTCTCTATCAGATGGCCGGGATCCTTAGTGCGGTACCGGTAGGAATGGATGCCTGCCCTCTCAATATCATAGAGATAATCGTACACAAAATCCTTACCAATGCTGCGCAGTTTTCCCTCAACGGACAAATAGTCATCATAGATGGCCGCCAGCTCCTCCCAGTCCAGTCCGGCCGCCTTAAGTTCCTCAGGTTCAATGTTGTAGCTTGTTAAAAATTTTTCCTTGTCAATCATCCGGTATCATTCCTCCTGTGTCTAAAATGTCTGCATATCCTTACTGACGCCGTACTTTATCCGTCAATGGGGCTTCATCACCAACGCTCTTTCATCCACTGCCCGCAGGGTTGCCAGTATTCCGTCCAGGTGATCGTACTCATGCTGAATCAGTTCCGACATATCCCCTTTCAGTTCCATGGAGCAATCGTTCCATTCCAGGTCTTTATAATATATGATGCACCGTTTATACCGCTTTACCCTTACCAGCAGGTCAGGAAACGACATACAATCATCCAGCACGTCTATCATTTCCTGTTCTGGAAAGGTAAGCCGGGGATTGATAAACAGCACTGGTGTGTCCAGATGACGGTAAATAACACGTTTCTTCACCCCAATCTGGGGCGCCGCAATGGCCCTTCCCACTCCATAGCGGGCCCTAAATGCCAACAGAGTATCCTTTAAATCCTCCCTCACCTGTTCCATCTGATGAAGCTCTTCTATTTTCACTTCCTGACTGACCTCATATAATTCAGGATTTCCCAATAACAGAATGGTCCGTTCCACCTCAAAGCCTCCCTCTGCGCTGTTTTCGTTCCCGTACAACGCGTTTTCCTAAGTATATCATGATTCCATCCGATTTCCAAATCCCAATTAAAGGGTAAGGCAAAAAAAATCCGGACCGTCTCCTCAGTCGAGACAGTCCGGGTCTGTATGCCTTTTTAGATATTACGCCTGGGGGAACTCAATCAGATTCAGTCCGATGGATTCACTCATCCTTCTGCCTGCGGTTCCGTCAATCACCGTAATGAAAATCTCAGCGGTGGCGCTGATAACCGCCCTGTTCAAATGGCCTCCGTGGCACTCTCCCACCAGCGGATTGCCGATTACCATGTGCAGATGAAGATAGGGGTTTTCTCCCTGCTGTGTAATGTTGCCTGTAAGGGAGGCAATTTCATAGATTCCCTTGAAGGACTTTCCATAATACTTCTTCTCCGTTGTATCAAATACCCCGAGTTCCACCTCACAGGCAGCTCCCAGCCCAGAAACCTCTCCCAGAGCCACCTTTTCTGTTCTGCACACTTCCCGGATACACTCTGTCACTTCCTCGCCCGGATTCAGGCGGAGAATGATTTTTTGTCCAAATCGCTTATATTCCATGGTATTGACTCCTTTCAAACACAGCTTATAATACATTTAACCATTATATATTCATGTATGTAAGATGTAAAATTATATTTTCTATGGTCTGCTCTAATTTTTTGTTATGATTGGCTATGTCTGAGTTTCAAAAATATTCCTTGGGATTCTCCCACATTAAAATTAACATCCCCGTCCTCCCTTCCCATTGTCAAATCCCCTTTACAGGTATATAATTATACTAACAGTTTTTTTATACTATACACCTATAAAGATACTCAGGAGGTGATACAGAATGGATAACGCAATAAAAATACCTGATTGTCCCGTGGAAATGACCTTGCAGCTTATCGGCGATAAATGGAAGGTTCTCATCATCCGGGATTTGCTCACAGGGACAAAACGGTTCAACGAGCTCATGCGGTCAGTGAACGGCATAACCCAGAAAGTCCTGACCAGCCACCTCAGGGCCATGGAACAGGCAGGCCTGATTACCCGCAAAATATATCCCCAGGTCCCCCCGAAGGTGGAATATACCCTGACCGAAACAGGGTACAGCCTGAAACCCATACTGGACTCCATGGTAGCCTGGGGAACGGATTACAAAAAGAACATAGGACAAATGTAAACGCACAAAGAGCCGTGCCCCCGGTTTCTCTCAAATCCGGGGACCATGGCTCTTATATGATCCTTATGTGAAATTACTATGATATTATCCCTGTGCAGCCGGCTCCAGTCCTAAAAAAACCGCTGTGTCCTGAAGCGCCTTCATACCGTCAAGACACCCTAAATCATACATTTTCTGTATCTTCTCCGGTCTGTTTTCTGTCCGGCTGATTTTAATAAGACGGCTGGGACGTATGACAAAGATTTCCCCGGCAGACTCCATGCGTCTAACCTCCTCCAGTTCCCGGTTATACATCAGATGGCGGCACTCCATGGTTTTTATAAATTCGGGATATCTGCGGTATACCCTGCGGATAGCGGGGAGCATTTGGTTTGGCTTTTTGCGGTAACCATCCGGCCTGGTAAGTATGACCAGGCTTCTTTTAAAGCCCATTTTGCGGAATGCAGCTACGGGAATGGAGTCGGATACGCCTCCGTCCAGAAGCTTCTGTCCGTCTATCTCCACAATCCTGGAAACCAGAGGCATGGAGGCGGATGCCCTGATCCATTGTATGTTCTCCCCCCTCAGGCTGCCGCATCTGTGGTATACCGGCCTGCCGGTTTCCACATCTGTGCAGGTGGCATAAAACTCTATGGGCGAAGCCTCAAAGGCGTCATTGTCAAATGGGTCCAGCCGCTCCGGCAGTTCGTGATAACAGAACTCATTTCCCACCAGATCGCCGGTCATTACCAGCGACCGGAAACTCATATACCGCGGGTCGCGGCAGTACTTCAGATTATAGCGTATGGAGCGACCGGCCTGTCCCGCCACAAAGCTGCACCCATGGATGGCTCCTGCCGAAACTCCTACCAGACCATCTGCCTTAATCCCATGTTCCAATAATACGTCCAATACGCCGGCGGCGTAAATGCCCCGCATTCCGCCGCCTTCCACAACAATTCCAGTTTTCATTTCCATCTACCTCTTTACAGGCGTATTTTAGGAATTAGTTCTTACCTCATCCCACTGGCCATGGCCTGTCAGCCAGTTCAGAGCCTTGTGCCACTCCCTTACCACCCCGGTCTTCATGCCCACAGGCTCCGGCAGTTCATGGCGTCTGGCGTTGATGCAGGACCATTCCAGACAGGAAATAAGGTCGCAGGCATCCAACAGCTCTCTGGGGCTCTTAGGCCTGGACTTTGCCATGATTTTACTGATACTGGTGCCATTTCTCAGTAGCTTTACCAAATCAGCGGGATTGCAGGGATGATCCGGGAATCCCAGCTCCTCCACCAGTCCCAGCGCCCATTCTACTACATGAAGGGATTCATACTGTCTTAAGAAAGACAGGATTTCCTTCCTGTCGGGAGCCGTATCGTGCAGATACTTCCACTCCTTTGGAGAGAAATAATCCTGGGTATTGTTATTATCAATATAATCCATCAGGAAATTCTGTGCCTTTTCCATGCCCTGTTTTTCATCCAGAAGGCATTCCGAATAAATGGCAACGCCCATAATGGCCAGTGCCCTCTGAGCAGTCTCCTCCAGGGAGGGGCAGGTTATCTGTGAAGCAGGCGCAACTGCGGGCAGCCATCCTGGTACATAGATTGCATTTCCGATAAGCGTCTGCATGGTGCGCATCCTGCGGTCCACCTGCTCCTGGGTGATATCCTTTCCGGCCTTTAAGTCCGGCTCCTGATAGGGAAGATAGCGGGTAAAGGCGCTTCCGCCCTTGTCGGACAGAATCAGTAGCTTTTCCCCATTTTCCCCGCTGCAGAACATGCCGTCCTCTTTCTCATCCTGGTTCTGAATCAGGATAATTCCCTCCAGATCGTTTAAAATGGACACGAACATATCCTCAATCATGGTCTTCTTGTCCTCAATATCCTCTTCGTCCTCCACGTCAAAGGCATATTCCACCAGCACAAAACTTCTGGCCCGTCCAATCTGGTACAGCAGGTTGGTCTTAACATCCACAACCCCTGTTTTAACCTGATAAAAATGGTCGCAGGTTCCCTCCACCTGTCTCTTTATAAACTCCTCCGCCTTTTCACCGGCAGACTCGCTGGCCACTGCCAGACGGATTTCTATATCTCCGTTATGCAGTACAAGGGTATCTCCCTTTCCCTCCGGGTCCAAGCCAAAGGTTGTACACAAAACCTGAATGATTTTTTCCTGTGACGGGATATCTGAGAAAATGAAGGACTTGCCTTCATATCGCTTTGCTGGGGCTGATGTCATATTCTCTGCCATTACAGGCTCCGTATTCTGATTCTTATCATTTTCAAATGGTTCCATATAATTCTCCTTAATTCTTTCGTTGTCTGCAACATTTTGATTATACTATGTTTGGCGGAAAAACACAAATTAATCCTTCAATATATATAATTTATGGGCGGACAGCCGGAAACAATATCTATTTCCGGCTGTCCGCCCATAAATACCTGTTTTCTATTTCACACCGGAAATTTCCGGACTCCCTTCCATTATATTTCTCATCCACTCTTTTATCATTCGCTTGTCAATCTTGCCATTATGGGTTTTGGGAATATCCTCCACAAAGACAATATACTCCGGTATCTTAAAACGAGCCACTCTGGTCTTAAGCATCTCCTTTATATCTTCGGCCCGGACATTCGTTCCCTTTTCCAGTTTGATTACCGCAGCCGGTACTTCCATATACTTGGAATCAGGTACCCCTACGACCACGGCCTCCACCACGCCCGGAAGGGTGTGGATGGTGTTTTCAATATCAAAACTGCACACCTTTTCCCCGCCGCGGTTAATCATATCCTTCTTTCTGTCCACGATATACAGATAACCCGCCTGGTTATAGTAACCTAAATCTCCTGTTCTCAGCCATCCATCTTCTGTAATAGAATCAACCTTCTGTTTATAGTATTCCTCCACTACAAAACTCCCCTTTAAACATATCTCCCCGATTTGATTTTCCATCAATTCCGTGCCATCATCATCTGCAATCTTGATCCGCAGGTCCGGCATGGGAATGCCGGAAGCCCCAATCCACGGGCTGTCCGCCGCACCGCCCGGAAATATGGTTCCGGCTCCGGAAGTCTCCGTCATTCCATATACAGTATGGAACTCAGCCTGGGGCATCCATTCTTTCAGTTTCCGTATGTTCTCAGGAGCCATATTTCCGCTTCCGCACGCAAAAGACTTCACAGAAGGAATTAACGGATAGCTGCTCCTCTTTTCCAGCAGTATTGTAAACACGGTAGGAGACGCGTGATAGAATGTAATATTATTTTCAAGAAAACAAGTCAATATCCGGTCCGCATCCACCTTTTTCATGAGATAGACCGTGCCACCCACCGCCAGCATAACAGACAAAATACATATCATTCCTGTCACATGGTACATCGGGGTAGCTATTACAGAACTGTCAAGCTGGGTCAGCCTTAAGGTTGCGGCGTATGCTTCTACTGAATTCATGACCTGATAATTTTTCATGGCAACGCCTTTGCTTCTGGATGTAGTGCCTGAAGTAAACATGAGAATGGCGGAATCATCCCACGTACCCACACCATCCGTTATTTCGTTATCCTCCATATCACGGAGCATCCAGTCCAATCCAAAATCCGGTCCACTTTTCGATACAACAACAGTTACTTGCTCTAAATTTTCAAACCAGGGCCCAAACTTTTCTTCACAGATTATAGTTGTAACATCTGCTTTCTCTAACAAAGACAGGATTTCCGGCCTCTGAAACTTTCCCGGGAGAGGAACCGCCACCCCGCCAATTTTATTGGCGGCCAGATATGACACACAAAATTCCGGCCCGTTATACAGGAGAATTCCAATTCGCTCCCCTTTTTGTATGCCTGTTTTTTTCTTAAGCGACGCAGCCATCCTGTCTGTCATATCCAGCAGCCGGCCATAGGTCAATGCTTGTCCTTTGTCATCCACCACCGCTGTTTTACCCGGCCACCTGGCAGCGGTAAGGCCAACCGCATGATATATGCTGTCTGCCATGCCTTCATACACATGGATGTTCCGGCCGCCTGCCCCGGCTTCTTTTATACGTTCACGCAGCAGGTCCGGCCAATAATTTTCCCAAGATAACATTTCCTTTTCCCCTCATACGGAAAGGCAGGACAGACTATTCTGAATGTTCGATATCTAACAGGGCTCTTCTGGAACGTTCCAAATGGACCTGCATAATATGACAGGCAAAATCCCCATCCCCGTCTTCCACTGCACCGAATAACTGACGGTGGTCCATCATGGACCGGGATACGATTTTCGGATCTCTGTTCAGGCGATCCGTGTATCTCTGAGCAATATCATTGAACATCTGGGATATAAGGACGAGAATCCGGTTCTTAGACGCTGAAACCAGCAGATCATGAAACTTCCTGTCGTATTTCGAATAGGAAGCAAACTCATTAAAGGCAATGGCCTCTTCCATATTGTCGAGGTAACGTTTAAGTACCTTAATCTCCTCCTCCGTTCTGTTTTTAGCTGCCAGTCTGCATGCCCCGCTCTCCACAAACAGTCTGGCATTATAGATTTCATCGATATCATTTTCCGTCACTGTCAGCAGGTTAAACAGAGGCTTCATAAATTCAGAAGGATTCACTTCGTTTACATATGTACCATCGCCCTGCATGATTTTAACGATTCCGAGAACATTCAGTTTTTTCAGGCCTTCCCTGAGGCAGACCCGGCTCACACAAAATTCCAAAGCCAGCTCCGCTTCAGGAGGAAGTCTGTCTCCCACCTTCCATCTGCCCTTCCTTATTTCTTCTAAAATTTGATCCGCAACAATATCGTACTTATATTTTTTCTTTCCCTCTCCCATTGCCATCCTCCCCCCTGCCAGCTCATTTTACCAAATTATAACATCAGCTGTTTTAAACCGCAAGTTTCCCCGCCGACATCAGGAGCATCGCACTTGATTATGTAAGCATCTGCGGAAGGAAAAGGCTTATGGCCGGAATATACGTGGTCAAGGCCAGCACCACCAGCATGTATACCAGTAGCTGCAATGCGAATTTCAAAGTACTCTCCAACTGTATTTTACTGATTTTACATCCTACGAACAAATTGATTCCTACCGGCGGTGTAATCATACCAATGGACAGATTCATTACAATGATAACACCCAGCTGAATCGGATCCACGCCCAGGGGCTGGACAATTTTCAGCAGAATGGGGCTGAGGATAATGGTAGCAGGAGCCGCGTCCATGATCATGCCCACTACAAGGAGCAGGACGTTAATCAATATAAGGATAAGATATTTATTTGTAGTCATATCCAGAACACCGTTCGCTATGGACGAGGTCACTCCTTCCAGGGTGAGCAGCTTTGCAAATGCCGTGGAGAAAGAGATAATAACAATAAAACTGCAGCTCTTGGCAGCCCGCATAAAGACTCCCGGAAGATTCGTAAGCTTCAGGTCCTTATAAATGAACATACCTGCAAAAAGTGCATACACACAGGCCACAACCGAAGCCTCGGTAGGAGAAAAAACACCGGAATAAATTCCGCCCAGAATAATGATTGGCACCAGCAGAGCCCAGATAGCTTCCTTAAAATTATACCAGAACCCCATGTCATAAACTTTTTGCAGTTCTGCCTTTACCTCTGGTCCCGGAACATATTTTTCCTTTACCGATATCTTCTTTGCAATGATAATCATTGCGATACCCAGAAGGATTCCCGGAAAGGCTCCTGCCAGAAACAACTTTGCAACCGATGTGTTTGTCGCCACTCCATACAGCAAAAACAGAATACTGGGAGGGATAATAGGCCCTAATGCTCCTCCGGCTGCTGCGGCCGCCGTGGAAAACTCCTTACTGTATCCGGCACGAATCATCTGCGGAATCATGATGCCTCCAATGCAGGCAACTGTGGCAGGACCTGAGCCTGATATGGCAGCAAAGAACATGCTGGCAATAATTGTAACAATTGCAAGTCCGCCTGGTCTGTCTTTCACCAGGCTCATACAGAAATTAATCAGCCTCTGGGATATTCCTCCCTCAATCATCAATTCCCCCGAGAGAATGAAAAACGGGATAGCCAGAAGGGTAAAGCTGTTGGTTCCATTGAGGAAGGACTCCACAATCAGCGACATATCTATGGTGCCAAACAGATTCGAATACAGGCAGCATACCAGCCCCAATGCGATGGCTATGGGAAATCCCATAAATACCAGCACGAACAAACCGCCAATTAATATTGTACCAGCCATCTATTCTCCCTCCCTGCCACTGATAAATTCATAACGTATGATAAAGTAAATATTCATAAGGCACCGGATAGCGGATGCTCCCATTCCCACAAAAAGCGATGCCGACATAATCCACAGCGGAAACTGGGTAATGGATACGGTCTTCATCTGAAACTGGTCAATCACCCTCAAAAAAACATAATATCCCACAACCGTGACAAAAAGGAAGTCAACAACATACAGGAACAAATGGGCAGCCTCTTTTACTTTTCCCGGAAGCTTGTCAATGACAGCCACTATCTGAATATGGTCATTTCTGAGGAAGGCCCCGCTGCATGCCAGGAATACAAAGTACATAAACATATAGAGTGAATATTCTGAAATCCATGCAGCGGATGCCTTAAATATATATCTCATGACTACCTGTACAAAAAGCATCACTACCATGACCGCCAGAAGAACAGCGCCCACCCATTCTTCCAGGTGATTATAAAATTTATTCTCGTTATAATAAGCCTTCATATGCTCCTCCTGAATCAAAAATCAGTTACTGAGCTTCATCGGTGCGGCCAAGGATCTCCAGAACCTTTTTCACATTTTCCTTCGATGTAAGAGAGACGTTCTCATCCCACCACACTTTGTCCACGGAAATCTGTCTCAGCATGTCCTCGTCTTCCTTGGATGCTTCGGTCACAATTACATTCTTTTCCCTCATTTTTCCGATTGCTTCTTCCAGATAATCCACTTCCAATTCCCTTGTCCTGGCGATCAGCTTATCCACATTTTTATCTATAATGGGTTTCAAATCATCCGGAAGCGAATTGTAAAACTTATCATTTATAATATAAAAATGATAACTTTCTCCGCAATGTGTGGTCAGTATACTCTTTAACTGGTCATAAAAGCCATTGGAATAAAACAACGGCACATTGGTCACCATACCATCAACAGTACCCTGGGCTAATGCTGTATACACCTCTGAAAATGCAATGAATTGAGGATTGATCCCGGCGCCTTCAGACAGGGCAATCATCTGGTTTGTCTGATTGATTCGGATTGCCATCCCCTTTAAGTCGGCAATCTGATGTATTTCCTTACCTGTGGCAGAAAAACCAAACCATCCCATATTTACTCCGCCGTCAAATACCTTTACGCCCGTTGCTTTTGCAAAGTCTTTATTCAATCCCATAAACCACTCGCTCTCGGCAACCGCGTTCAGTTCCTCATCCGTGGACATCAGATATGGAATTCCATATACATAATACTCAGACATTCCGGAAAGGTCGGCAAAACAATTGGGTGTGGTGTTGCCCATCTGAAGGGTATTGGAGCGTACCTTGTCCAGCACATCGGCATCCGTCTCGCCAATGGAACCGCTGGTAAACAGCTCCACCTGTATACGGCCTTCGGAAGCCTTTTCCACCTCTTCCTCAAACTCCCGGTACGCAACATTAAATGGATCGATATCAGAAACCGTATTGCCTATCTTCAGTGTAAATGTCTCACCGGATGCCGGTTTTGCCGTCTGTTCAGCACTGCCCGCGTCTTTTTTTCCGCACCCCGCCAATAGTAATGCAGCCGCCATTACCAAGAAACCATATCTTCTCATCATAGTTTTTTCCTCCAATTCATTTCTTTAACTTCTGTACAAATTCCACCAGGATTCCTTCTCCAAATCTGGGACGGAGGAAGTTTACGATAATTCCTCCCGCCCCCGGTACAGCTGATTCTTCCAGAAGTTTCATCCCCTCTGCTTCATACTTCCTTTTGACCTCTTCCACGTCCTCCACTTCAAAGGCAATGTGATGCATCCCCCCTTTTCCATTATTATATGTAGCCAGGACCCCTTCCAAAGGTATCACCAGTTCAATGGGCGTCTCATCCTCCTTATGCTTTGTAAAAAGGCAGTTGGATTTGTAAGACTCCACATATTCCATATAATCTGTTTCCAGACCAAATTTTTTCATAAACCGGTCTGCTCTTTCCTGGGAATTCATGACTATTCCCACATGATGAAGTTTCATATGTTCCATAACCAGCACCTGTCATCCTTTTATGATATTCTTTAAACCAAATGGACCCTCTCTGTATATGTGTATCGGAGTTTCTTTTATATGTTCGGCTATCAGCGGACGAAACTCCATATTGGCCAGTATATCCCGTTCCAGATCCGCCCCTCTGGCAATTTCAATCAGCATGGGACCATCCTCTGTCAGCTGGAACACAGCCCGCTCCGTGACATAAAACATATTCTGTCCTCTGGAAACCGCCATTTTCCCGTTATAGGATATCTGCTGAACCTTCTTTACCAGTTTCCTGAACCGGCCTTCCTGGAGTATTTTTATTCCACATTCGTCAAATTCCACCTTGATTTGGCCACCTGTAAAGGTAGAACAGAATACCACGTTCTTTGCAGTGCTGGTAATATCAATAAAAC
Organism: Enterocloster sp. 210928-DFI.2.20; assembly: GCF_020554465.1. Lineage (NCBI taxonomy): Bacteria > Bacillati > Bacillota > Clostridia > Lachnospirales > Lachnospiraceae > Enterocloster > Enterocloster sp. 210928-DFI.2.20. Next base: position 116,893 of record NZ_JAJCHK010000007.1, on the reverse strand, counting down.
CACCGGCGCCGGCCGCAACAGCCCCCATTTTGGTTGCATTCACATTCCCCTGCGCGTCCATTTCCCCTGCGCCCATGAATGTATAATCAATTCCTGCCCCTGTATAATATTCAAACTGCCGGTCATGGGGTATCAGCGCCTGTGGACTGCACGAAATGCCAAAGTCAATCCCCCCGGCCGGCACGCCCCCATATATGCCGGACTCAACCGTCAGCATCACATCGTCCTGAACATCTTCCTCCGCCAGTATAGGACCTATGACATCATTGGGGATACCAGTACCCACATTTATGATGACATTGCTTTTAAGAAGCATGGCAGCACGGCGGCCTATGACTTTTCTTATGTTGAGCGGAATAGAGGATGACGCTCTGAGCGGAGTATGAATCTGACCGCTGTAGGAAGGGTCAAAATACCAGGATGATGTCTGTTTATGCTCCTCCATGGGATTTTCGCAAACCACCACCGCATCTACCATAACCCCCGGTACAGCCACCCGTTTTGGATCCAGGGTGCCGGTCCGTACAACCTGCTTCACCTGGCAGATTACCTTTCCTCCAAACCGTTTGGCTGCCATGACAGCAGGAAGAACCTCCAGAACCATTGCCTCTTCTTCCGTACTAATATTCCCTGCTTCATCTGCGTAGGTCCCCCGTATGACCAGTGTATCAATGGGCACCTCACGATACTGCATATATTCTTCCCCATCCACAGTTACCACTGCCACTATATCTTCCTTGTCCATGGTCCTGGAATTCATCTTTCCCCCTTCAATCCGGGGATCCACAAAGGTGCCCAGTCCGATTTTACTTAATTTTCCAGGTTCGCGCAGTGCCATGCTGTGGAACATGTTGGCCATCTGCCCCTGTGGAAGGTTGTATGCCTCCAAACGGTTTTCCGAAATCATTTCCATGAAAGGAGGACAAAGACCCCAATGCCCTCCTATGACTTTCGTTACCAGTCCTTCATGGGCCAGATGGGCTATTCCGTCCTTTCTGTCAGACTGGCCGCAGGTATGGAATAATGTAAGGCCGCGCGGCGTACCTGTGTCCAGGAATTTTTGTTCAATTGCCTTCAGCACAGTTTCACTGGCAGATACCAATGTCATCCCAATGGTACATAATGTCGAATGATCCTGAATCATTCCAATTGCTTCCTGTGCCGAAACAAATATAGGTTTTCTCATAATCTTCTCCATTCTCTGTGCTATTTGCGTCAGCACACCTTTATCTGTTTATTTCCCCTCCCTTAAGAGCAGAGTTCAAATAACACGGCAAGGCCCTGGCCTCCTCCAATGCATAACGTGGATACTCCGTATCTTACCTTCCGGCGAATCATCTCGTTAATCAGCTTAATGGTAATGATGCATCCTGTAGCTCCGATGGGATGACCAAGGGAAATCCCGCTTCCGTTTACATTGACAATATTCTCATCCAGTTCCAGTTCCTTCATGCAGGCCACTGCCTGTGCGGCAAATGCCTCATTCAGTTCAATGAGTCCTATTTCTTCTTTTCTAATCCCTGTCTTCTTCAGCAATTTTCTGAATGCCGGCACGGGTCCAATTCCCATGATGGACGGATCCACTCCTGCCGCTGCCACATCCACAAGGCGGACTAAAGGTTTTAATCCCAAAGCGTTTGCTTTGGATTCCTTCATAAGCACCACGGCGGCGGCGGCATCGTTGATTCCCGCTGCATTACCCGCTGTTACGCTTCCGTCATCCTTAAAAGCCGGACGCAATTTTGCCAGGCTTTCCGCTGTTGTTCCCGGACGCACATGCTCATCTTTATCAAAAATCATGGTTTCTTTCTTGCTCACCTTTACTTCGATAGGTACAATTTCACTGTCAAATTTCCCTTCTTCCTGAGCCTTGCTTGCGCGCTGCTGGCTGATAGCCGCCCATCGGTCCTGTTCCTGTCTGGTCACATTATACTGATTGGCAACATTCTCAGCTGTAATACCCATGTGGCTGCGCGTAAAAGGATCAGACAGAGCCGTAATCAGTCCATCCTCCAACTCTCCATGTCCCATACGGTACCCGTACCGGGCCTTTCTCAAATAAAAAGGAATATTCGTCATACTTTCACATCCGCCTGCCACAGCAATCTCACACATACCACTTTCGATTTCCTGAGCAGCTGTGACGATAGCCTGTAGACCAGATGAACATAGCCGGTTGACGGTAAGTGCGGTAGCTTCATACGGAATTCCCGCTTTTACCGATGCCAGCCTTGCAGCAAATGCGTTCTCGGCCGCCTGCCCCACACACCCATACACTACCTCTTCAATATCTTCCGGCTTAAGTCCAGACCGCTTAACGGCTTCCTTAATCACGATACCTCCAAGATCCGTTGCTTCCAGATCCTTTAACGCTCCTCCAAATTTACCCACCGCAGTTCTGCAACCGGATACAATCACAATACGTTCGCTCATTTTTTCCTCCCTTACAGTACCATTCCGCCGCCCACTTCAAATACACCCTGTGTAATATACGACGCCTCATCTGATGCCAAAAACGCAATCATATTTCCTATATCTTCCGGTGTACCGGCACGGCCCATGGAAATTTTTCCAACCATGATGTCCCAAGCTTTCTCCGGCACTCCTCTTGTCATCTCCGTATCGATAAATCCCGGTACAATGGCATTGCATGTAATATTTTTCTTTCCATTTTCTTTTGCGCAGGTCTTAGTCAGAGCCACCACTCCCGCCTTGGCTGCCGCATAGTTTGCCTGGCCGATGTTGCCGTTAAGGTAGGATGCTGAGGATATGTTGATAATGCGTCCATACTCCCTTTCCCTCATGTAATTAACGGCTGCTCTCATACAATTAAATACTCCTGTCAGGTTCACTGCAATCACAGCATTCCAATCATCCACAGACATCTTGTGAAGCATCCTGTCTTTATTTATTCCTGCATTATTCACCAATATATCAAGGCTTCCCATTTCTTTGATTGTGGCGTCAACCAGATTCTGCGCATCCTCATATTTAGAAACATCAGCCAGTATATAGATAGCCTTGCCCCCCATTGCCTCTATCTCAGCCACGCCATTCCTGGCATTGTCCTCATTCACATCAGATACCACTATCGAAGCCCCTTTCTCAGAAAGCTTCTTCGCAATTCCCAAACCAATGCCACGCCCGGATCCGGTTACGATTGCCACTCTTCCTTGTAAATCTCTGCCCATAATTTTATCCTTTCTCCAAACAAACATCTTATTAATAATTCTAAAAGGTATTATTTTTGTATCCGGATACATTGCTGTCTCTCAGAATTATCATAGTAAAATAATACTATTTTCGACCTTATATGTCAATAATTTTAGGCATATTTTACTATTTTCAGTGTGGTTATCCAGTATTTCATGGTTATTTTTATGCATATCTTATATTTTTATCTGCAAAACATAATATGTTTAAATACAATTAATCGGAAATAGTAATATGTTAATTAATAGTTTAACGAACTCTCCCTATCGCGTTCCCAAAAACATATCCTGTTAGTACTGCAAAAAAACAGCCAGGCACACTATCTGTACCCGGCTGTCCATACATGACCTTCTATTTCCTGCTTTCCTTATTTATTTTCCCAACGTTGTTTCCCTTCAAAATAATCCGAAGCCACCATCCCATAGATACACTCATCGCATATCCCCTGATTATTCCACCCATACCGGCGGAGGGTGCCCTCCTTCTTAAGCCCGCAGGCCGCCATAACCTTTCCGCTGTTCACATTGCGTATATCGTGCAGGGCCTCCACGCGATTGGCACCCTCCACCTCGAAAAAGAACCGAATCAGTTCCGCAAATGCCTCCTTTATAATTTTGTGGCCCCACCAATTCCTGCCCAGGCAGTATCCCACCGTCACACGGCCCGCCTTCTGGTTAAGCTGCGGAACAGAAATGCTTCCGATGACATTTCCCTCGTCTTCCTTCCGCGCTATGGCCCAGGTGTAAAAATCCTTAGACTCGTATGACTTAATCCATCCCTCCAGAATTTGCTTTGTCTCCTCCACATCCTTGTGAGGTTCCCAGGAGAGGTATTTCGTGACCTGGGGATCGTTTGCCCAGTTTCTAAACATGGCGTCAGCGTCCTCTATCACATAAGGGCGCAGCACCAGCCGCTTTGTCTCCATTCTTACGGTTCCGGAATTCTTCATAAGGTTCCTCTCCTTTCCTGCACATACAAAGGATGTGCGCAGCATGATTGACTGGCAGCAAAATATTATTCTCTAATATAGCACACATCCCGCATTTTAGGAACCCTTGATATTCTAAATTATTTTATATAGCCATGCTCTCTGCCGCTTGCTCCATCCACTACTTGCTCCATCCACCGCTCGCTCCATCCACCGCTTACTCCATCCCGAAATACACCTTTAACGCCCTCCCCATAAACTCCGATGCACCTTCCCCGTATTTCCTGTCTGTTATTTCCTGAAACGCGGGATTCGTCATATAATTATTGACCATGAAGGACCAGTAGCTGCTGCCCATATCCATTCCTCCATTGCTTTCATTGATAAGTAATACCAGTTCACCGGCTATCTTCTGTACTTCGTCCGAACCGGCTTCCTTACTCAAATCCGCGGTAAGCTTCTTTGTCAGCGTATCCGTTTTATCCACGGCCTCATCTGCCTCTTTCTGTGTGAACCCAGGTCCATTTTCCAGAAAATGCTGCAGATTTTCCTCCATGGCCTTTGTGAATTTCTCAATGCTGCCATATTGTTTTACTGCCATCTGTGCTATGTGGCCTTCGTTGGCCTTTAACTCAGAAATCATGTCGTCAAAGCTCTCCATACTGCCAAGCTGCTTTATGATTTCTTCCATATGTGTCCTTTTATAATCTGTTAGAACCTGAAAATAATTGCTCATATCAAATTCCTTGAAATCCAAAGTTCTCTCTCCTTTTATAAGTCTGTCCAACAGCTCCAGCAGCGCGTTTAACCTGTCCCTCTTAATCCGAATCAGTTCCCGCTGTTTTTCAAATGCATCCTTCCTGTCATACAAAGGACTTGCCATAACAGCCTTTATTTCCTTTAATGTGAAATCCAGCTCCTTAAAAAACAGTATCTGCTGCAGCTCTGCCACTGCATTTTCATCATACATCCTGTATCCTGCTTCGGTCACCTGAGCGGGCTTAAGCAGACCAATTTTATCATAAAACTGCAATGTCCTAACGCTGACACCAGTCAGGGAAGACATCTGTTTCACTGTCATCATACCAATCATCCTTCTTTCAATTTCAGAGCTTCCGCCTATGATTATCTGCCGGCAGCGGAATATCCGCATCAGCTTTATCTCTTACCACTACTGTACACTATCACGTTACGTAAGAGTCAATACTTTTTAAATAAAAAATTCTTACATGCAAAAAGGGGCTTCCCAAAAGCATTGTCCCCAACATAGCTCATGTCCGGTCCTGATTCTGCCTCCCGAAAACCCCTTTCCAGCAGTAACTGGCATTTCGTTGTATGCATCCCTCTGCTGCCGCTGATTTTCCACAGCCGCCTTTATGCAAGTTCCTCCATCAGTTCTTCCTGCAGCTCCTGGTTCACCAATTTCATGTCACCCTCAAACACCTTGGGATATGGAAATGCCATGTCCCCGTATAACTTGCCGAATGCCACGTAGACCTTCTTCCCCTTCAGCGCAAATATAGTCCCTATGCCATAGCGCTTATGCTCCACCTTTTGATTCATAATTCTCATGTTATCCGACTCCTTTCTTTAAAACCTTTCTCTTAACCTCTCTTCCGGCCGTACTTTCAGCTTTTCTTCCGCTCTTACTTTCTTCCTTACTTTCGTCCTTATTTCTAATCCTCTTCTAAATAACCTTTGCCATCTTTTCCCTTGCCAGCCGTTCCCTTGCCGCTTTCCTTCTTTTCTTTAACAATTCCATCTGCTCCTGTTTCCTTTTTGCCTCATATAACTGATAAACCACAAGACGCTGTTTTGCTTCTTCCGTCCGCTTCTTCTTTAATTCCATGACCGCGGCTTCTGCCCGCTTCTGAAGGATTGGATCGTCAAAACAAAGAAATCGCTCAAAGGCATCGGGATACGCAAATACCTTTCTCCCGGCTTCACCATCAAACAGAACCACCATATGGTTCTGTACCACCTCCGCCACTCTTCCAGTCCCATATCTGACATGTTTCACGGATTCATTTTTCATCTTCTCACCTTCCTGCAAAAGCGTTGACTGTTCCCTGCTCATCATCCATTGAGCTCATTGAGCTGCTTCATCCGTATTCTTCCGGATTATCTCAGTCATTATTTTACCATTTTCCCAAAACAAATTTCAAAGGAGAACTTTCTCCTCAAAAAAACTTTGTGAGTTCTGTGCAGAGGGAACCTCTCTGTTTTTGTATACTTTTCCCGCGTTCCATCAGCCTGTTTCTGCAAGCGGAATTAACCTGTTACGCAAAAAATGCCCTCCGGCTGCATGATATGCCGGAAAGCATTTTCCATAAAACTTATTTTCAAGTCCAATCTTTATTCCATCCCTGCAAAAAATCACTCCACTCCCGCTTTTTTGCAAATATCATTGAGACAGCATGCCTCACAGCGGGGTTTTGTCCTGGCTGTACAGACGTCCCGGCCATGGAATACCAATCTGTGGCAGAAATCGCTGCCCTCCTCAGGCGGCACAAGCTTCCACAGTGCCATTTCCACCTTCTTTGGCTCCTTGATTCCCTCCACCAGGCCCATACGGTTCACCAGGCGGATACAGTGTGTGTCCGTCACAATGGCAGGCTTCCCAAACACATCTCCCATAATCAGGTTTGCGCTCTTTCTTCCCACTCCGGGAAGCTTTAACAGGGCGTCAAAGTCATCGGGCACCTTGCCTCCATACTGTTCCTTCAGCATCTTCATGCAGGCGCTTATGTCCCTGGCCTTGCTGTGTCCCAGGCCGCAGGGCTTCACTATCCGCTCAATATCTTCCACATCCGCCTCTGCCAGGGCATCCACATCCGGATATTTGGCGTAAAGGTCCTCAACCACCACGTTCACTCTTGCGTCTGTACACTGTGCCGCCAGGCGCACACTGACCAGCAGCTTCCAGGCATGGTCATAGTCCAGGGTACAGCCTGCATCGGGATATTCTTTTTTCAGGCGGTCTATGATTTCCAATGCAAGTTTTTCCTTTATCATGTCGTATCTCCTTTGTATGCTGCAGCGCACTTCTTTTTAACTTCCTTTTAACTTCTTTTTACTTCTTTGTATCATCCTGCGCTTTTCTTTTCACATACATCTTATTATACATGACACAGGTTCATTTCTCAAGGAAAATACCCTGGAGCAGACTTAAAGACAACGGCTCCGGGGTATTTTATTCCATCCAATATGAAACTTGTTCACACATGATTATTTAACAATAAACGACTTTCTCTTACTCACCACATCAAAGATAACCGCTGCCAGCAGAACGCCGCCCTTTACCACCTTCTGCAGGTTCTGGTCCACGCCCATGATGCTCATGCCCAGATTCAGCACGCCCATAAGGGTTGCGCCCACAATAACCCCGGGGACCGTACCGGTGCCGCCGTATGCGGAAGCGCCGCCGATGAAGCACGCGCCGATGGCGTCCATCTCATAGCTGTTTCCGGCCGTAGGGTTGGCGGAGTTCAGTCTGGCTACCGTGACCATGCCCGCGATGGCTGCCAGAAGGCCCATGTTTAAGTAGGCCAGGAAATATACCCGGTTGGTATTGATACCGGAAAGCTTGGTTGCCTTCTCATTGCCGCCCACAGCATAGAAGTAACGGCCTGTGGTGGTCTTGGAGGCAATATAGCTGTAGATTCCGATGATAACCGCTACCCAGATAAGAGCGTTTGGAATTCCCTTGTACTGGGCCAGACGGAACATGAAGGAGAGCAGGACAACGCAGATGACTGCCATTTTGATCACAACTCCCGTAAGAGGCTCCACATAGTATCCCTTAGCCAGCTTCTGCCGCCTTCCATTGAAAACAATAAAGGCATAGACAACGCAGGCAATAACTCCCACCAGGAAGCAGGTCAGGTTAAAGCCCTCCACAGCAAAGAAATCCGGCACATAGGTATTGAACAGCACCAGAAACTGGTCCGGTATGGGAGCCAGCGTCATCCCCTGAAGCACCACATTGGAAAGTCCCCTGAACATCAGCATGCCGGCCAGGGTAACGATAAACGGAGGAATCCTGACATAGGCAATCCAGAATCCCTGCCAAGCTCCCACTAACATTCCCATGATAGCCATGGCGATAAGTGTAAGGTAAGGGCTGATGCCCATTTCCACCATCATCTTGCCTCCGATGGCGCCCACGAAGCATACCACAGAACCAACCGACAGGTCGATGTTGCCTCCGGTCAGAATACAGAACAGCATGCCGGTGGCCAGGATAAATACATAGGCATTCTGGGCAATCAGGTTGTTTACGTTCTGAGGAAGAAGCATCTTGCCTCCCGTGTTCACGGTAAACAGTATGACGATAACCGCAAGAGCGATAATCATTGTATATTTTTTCAGAACCTCTGAGATTTTCAGCTTTTGATCCATGGTCTACTCTCCTTTATCAGCTTTAAGAATACAGGACATAATATATTCCTGGGTAGCTTCCGAAGCGTCCACTTCCCCGGCCAGCCTGCCCTCATTCATAATATAAATGCGGTCTGACATGCCCAGCACCTCGGGCAGCTCCGACGATATCATGATGACGGACTTCCCTTCCTCCACCAGACGGTTTATGATACAGTATATCTCATACTTTGCGCCTACGTCGATTCCCCTTGTGGGCTCATCCAGAATCAGAACATCCGGCTCCGTAAACATCCATTTTGCCAGAAGCACCTTCTGCTGGTTGCCGCCGCTTAGATTTCCTGCGTTCTGTTCCACTCCAGGACATTTTGTCTTCAGCTTATCCTTGTACTCCACAGCCACCATGTATTCTTTGTCCTTGTCTATGACTCCATGGCTGCTGACCGCTCCCATGTTAGCAAGGGTGGTGTTTACACGTATGGGATTGGACAGGATAAGGCCGTTTCCCTTCCTGTCCTCGGTCACATATGCGATCTTATGGCTGATGGCGTCGTGCACCGTATTCAGATGGACTTCTTTTCCCTCAATAAAAAGCTGTCCCGAAATATTGGTACCGTAGCTCTTTCCGAAAATGCTCATGGCCAGCTCCGTACGTCCCGCTCCCATAAGCCCGCAGATTCCCACCACTTCCCCTTTGTTCACATGAATGGACACATGGTCCACCACCTTCCTGTCTGAGTACAGGGGATGGTATACCACCCAGTCCCTGACCTCCAGGGCAGTATTGCCGATGTTGATATTCTCCCTCCTGGGGAACCGGTCTGTCAGCTCACGTCCCACCATTCCCTTTATGATCCGGTCCTCTGAGATGTCGTCTGTCTGTTTATCCAGGGTCTCTATGGTGGAGCCGTCACGGATGACCGTTATCTTGTCAGCCACATATGCGATCTCATTGAGCTTATGGGAAATAATGATGGATGTCATGCCCTCCTGCTTGAATTTAAGCAGCAGCTCCAGCAGGGCCTTGGAATCATCCTCATTGAGGGAAGCCGTTGGTTCGTCCAGAATCAGCAGCCGGGCCTTTTTGGCAAGGGCCTTGGCTATCTCCACCAGCTGCTGCTTTCCCACTCCGATATCCTTGATCAATGTATGGGAGGACTCGTTAAGGCCCACTGTCTTTAAATAGCGGTCAGCCTCGTCGTATGTCTGGTCCCAGTTAATTGCCATTTTCTTTCCTTTTTCATTTCCAAGGTACATGTTCTCGCCAATGGACATATACGGAATCAATGCCAGCTCCTGGTGGATGATGACGATTCCCTTTTCCTCACTGTCGCTGATTTTATCAAACTTGCACACCTGACCGTCGTAAATGATGTCGCCCTCATATGTGCCGTAGGGATATATGCCGCTGAGCACGTTCATGAGAGTGGATTTACCGGCTCCGTTTTCCCCCACCAGCGCATGGATTTCTCCCTTTTCCACCTTCAGGTTTACATTGTCAAGGGCTTTTACTCCGGGGAAGGTCTTGGTGATATTTCTCATTTCCAAAAGTATCTCTGCCATTCTATCCCTCCTACAACCATACAGGCGGGTGTTTCTCCCCGCCTGTACGATTCTCATCTTTTCCGGCCTGATTGGCCGGTCCATCTGATTACTTTAACTGGTCTTCCGTGTAATAGCCGGAATCAATCAGCATTTCTTTGTAATTATCAATTGTGACAACAACCGGCTCGCAGAGATATGTGGGGATTACGCCTGTGCCGTTATCATAAGACTTGGTATCATTAACTTCTGCCTCTCCGCCCTGCATAACGGCGTCTACCATCTTAACTACCTGTGAGGCCAGGGTACGTGTATCCTTGAATACGGACATAGCCTGCTTGCCTGCAATCAGGTTCTTTACATTGGCAATATCACAGTCCTGACCGGTGATAATGGGATATTCGCCGGTATAGGAGGATGCAAGGGCATTCTCAACACCCAGTGCAGTAGAGTCGTTGGAGCAAAGCACTGCGTTTAAAACGGTTCCGTCGGAGTAATTTCCTGCAATGATGGTATCCATTCTGTTCTGTGCCTTCTCTGAATCCCAGTTAGCGGTTGCCACCTGCTCGAATGTGGTCTGGCCGGACTTTACAACCAGCTTTCCGCTGTCAATGTATGGCTGAAGCACGTCCATGGCTCCGCCGAAGAAGAAGTTGCAGTTATTGTCAGCCGGGTCGCCGGTGAACATCTCGATGTTGAACGGTCCGTCGTTCTCCTCTAATCCAAGGGCCTCTACCAGATATTCGCCCTGCTTCTGTCCTACCATGTAGTTGTCAAAGGTTGCGTAATATGTAACAGCGTCAGAGTTCATCAGAAGCCTGTCATAGGAAATAACAGGTATGCCTGCTTCCTTGGCCTGTCCCAGAGGCTCGCCCAGAGAGCTTCCGTCGATGGATGCGATGACCAGCAGCTCACAGCCGTTGGAAATCATGTTCTCCACCTGGGATACCTGGGTCTGTACATCGTTGCTGGCGTACTGAAGGTCTACCTCATATCCGGCCGCCTCCAGCTCTGCCTTCATATTGCTTCCGTCCTGGTTCCATCTCTGCAGGTCCTTGGTGGGCATTGCCACGCCAACCAGGTGCTTTTCGCCGGATGCAGCCTCATCCTTTGCTGCTTCCGTCTCAGCCTTGGTGTCCTCTGCTTTGGCGTCCTCTGCCTTTGCTTCGGTCTGGGCCTCTGTCTTTGCCTCTGAAGCAGGAGCAGCTCCCTCCTTACTTCCGCATGCCATAAGGCTGCCTGCCATGGCTAATGTAAGCATGGTCACTAACAATTTCTTTTTCATATTGTAAATCCTCCTCCATAATGTTTTGATAGTTTAAATATACCACAGCCCGCTCTGGACTTGCTTGGCACCCATCTGCACACTTTTAAGAGGTTTAAAAAAATGCCCTGCAGGATACAGGACATTTTTGCTCAGTTTATTTTATTTTTAGTTAAAAATGTGCTATCATCCGGCTGTACACCCTAATTCACATTCAAATACACATCCTCCTTTGCATGAAACCCGCCCTTAATGATAACCTCATCCATGTTTTCCTTTGTGACGGCAATGGGCTGCAGCTCCAGGTAAGGTACGTTATAGGTGCCGTCATAGGCAGTGTCCTGCACCTCCTCGATTTCCTCCCCCAGTCCCAGGAGAACCGCGCATTTGGCTGCCAGGCTGGCCTCCTGTTCCACGGATTTAAAAGCCGTCATTTCCTGGGTTTCCTCCACAATGCGCTGACAGGCTGCCAGGTCGCCGTCCTGACCGGTCACGCACACCTTTCCGGCCAGCCGTTCTTCGGACAAGGCCCTAAAGGCCTGGCTGGCCAGATCATCGTTTCCGCAGATGATTCCCTTTACATTGCGGTCCAGCTTTAATCCTTCCTTCGTATAGGTATAGGCGTTTTCCGCAATCCAGCCAGGGCAGTTGGCTTCATAGACCACATTGAGATTGCTGCCGGCCAGGGTCTCGTCAATCCCCTCCCGGATCAGCGAAACATTGTTGTCGGTCAGGGGCCCCTGAATCAGGAAGATATCGCCTCCGTCCGGAATATTTTCCAGCATGCTCTCAGCCATCAGCCTGCCCACCTCGGTGTTGTCAAACGATATGTATAAATCGCACCCGGCATTCATTATGAGCCGGTCATAGGAAACAGTCTTGATTCCCGCTTCCCTGGCTTTAATCATTACATCTGACAGCGCCTCACAGTCTCCTGCCACCACCACGATGACATCCACCTGCTTCTTAATGAAATACTCAATCTGGGAAATCTGTTCCTCCACATCCCCGTTGGCATTCTGTACATTGACCTCCGCCCCCAGCTCCTTTGCAGCGGACACAAACACATCCCTCTCCCGCATCCACCGCTCTATGACAAAGGATTCAAAGCTGAGACCAATCTGTACCTCCTGCTCCTCCTGCTCCACGCTGCCTGCCGCCGCGTCCTCTGTCTTGGCGCAGCCTGAGACCGCCAGGACCGAGAACAGGGCTGTGAACAATATGCAGACAATACTGCCTGCGGTCCTCTTTTTACGTATCCCCATATGGTTTCCCTATCCTTTCCTTAACCAGTCCTAAACCTGTCCTTAAACCTTCCCTGCCCCATTCTCCATCCGTTCCCTGTACTCGCTGGGATTGACGCCCTCGTATTTCTTAAAAATACGGCTGAAGTAATTGGGGTCGCTGTATCCCACCATGGCGCATATCTGCTTGATGCTGTAATCCGGATTCCGGAGGCAGACACAGGCCTGTCTCATTCTGGTCCGTGTCAGGTATTCGATGAAATTTTCCCCTGTTCCCTGCTTGAACAGCTTGCTGAAATAGTAAGGGCTTATATTCACCATCCTGGATATCTCGTCCAGGGATATATCCTTCTGGTAATTTTCGTCAATGTATTTTCTCACCGTATCCACCAGGTACTCCATCTCCTTCTTTTTCTCAGTACCCGCGCATTGACATATTTCCCGTGTTTTTTCCAGGAACCAGCGGCACAATTTGTCGCTGTCAGATGCCTCTTTTATCTCCCGGATATAACTGCCCCTGGGCTTTAAGCCAAACTCAGTGCCGTCCTTTGCGCATATCCGGTACTCCAGCTGCATGATGAGCTCCAGCACCTTGGCCTCCAAGTCTTCACGGCAGTCATACCTTCCCTGCATACACGAAAACAGCTCGGCTCCGCAGGCAGCGGCCCCCTCGCTGTCCGCCTTCAGTCCCCGCTCGTAATAACTGTTTTCCAGCTCCTTTGGGTATTCCCCGGCCACGTCCTCCTGCCTGCTTGGGATATCCGTGATGTGGACCACATGGCTGACGCTCTCCCGCAATGCCCTCAGCGCCTCCCCATATGACTCCTTTGCATTTCCCAGAGTTTTTGTGCTCCCGATACCGCTGCGGAAATCACTGCCAATGTGTTCCTCCAGCTTCTGGAGCATGGTCCTGGTTCTTGTGATGACCTCCACCCTCTCTTCATACTTAAGCACCGGCTCAGAGGAAGGCACAAACAGCACCACCCGGTTTCCCATGACAGGTCCGGCGATACAGGAAAAATAATCCCTCACAATTTCCCTCATGGCCTGGTAATACTTGTTGGCCTTTACGCTGGATCCGATTACATTGGTCAGCCTGCCGCTCTCATCCCTGTCTCCGAATTCCAGAACCAGGCAGAAACCGTAATGCTCCCTGATTCCCAGCAGTTCCTCGTAGCCGGAGCTGTCCGCGCCGTCGTCCTGCAGCATATTGTAGATAAATCCGCTCTCAATCATGGGAACCACGATTTCCAGCCTCTCCCTTATTTTAAGGTCGTCGCTTCTCTTCTGTCTGGCTTCCTCCACCCGCTGCATGGCTTTCATGCATACGTCCAGGATTATCTTTTTATTGGAAATGGGCTTGGTCAGATATTCCATAACACCCAGGTTCACAGCCTCCTTTGCATAGGCGAATTTATCGTAGGCTGTGATGATAATAATCATCATCTCCTTATCCACCTTGCGTATTTCCTGGATGGCCTGGATTCCGCTGAGTCCCGGCATATGGATGTCCACAAATGCAATATCCGGGTGAAAGCTCTCCGCCATCTCCACAACACCTCTGCCTGTCTTGACACACCGTATATCGCATTCACTTCCAAAGCTGGTGGTAATGATCTTCTTAAGGGACTCCAGCATAATTCCCTCATCATCTGCCAGTAATATCCGAAACATGTCCAATCTCCTCCTTCACCGGAATATGGATGATGACCTCGGTCCCCATTCCGGGACCTTCGCTTACAATCTGGACCAGCCCCTTTTGCTGATAATACAGCTCCAGACGGCTGACCACATTGTCCAGGCCGATTCCCGTGGAATCGCCGTCATCCGGTGTTTCCTGCTTTCTGCCTTCCATAACCTCAAGAATTCTCTCTCGGCTCATACCCTTACCGTTATCCCGTACGCTGATGCGGATGGAGTCCCTGCATCCATGAACCGTAAGAAGAATCGTCCCATTCTCTTCCATGCCGCGGATCCCGTGTCTGACCGCATTCTCCACAATGGGCTGCAGTATCATGCTGGGCATCTTCACATCCAATACCCGCTGGTCTATGGATTCTTTAAACTGTATGTCCCCTGCAAATCTCACATTCAGTATGTAGATATAATTTTCAGCCGCAGCCGTCTCATCCCCTACCGTGGCATCCTCCAATCCTTTCTTTACATTATAGCGGAAAAATTCCGCCATCTTATCCAGGAAAATGCAGGTTTTTTCCGCGTCCTCCATCATGGCCAGCTGGGCCCCCGCATTGAGGGAATTAAACAAAAAATGGGGATTGATCTGGGACTGCAGGTATTTAAGGCGGGCTTCCTTCAAGTGGTTTTCCATCAGGAGCTCCCGCTCCAAAAGCTCCTGCTCCTTCTCAGCCCCCTCCTTTACCTTAGCCACATATTCCTCCAGGCTTCCTACCATCTGGTTGAAGGTCCTGGTGACAATGCCAATCTCGTCGTTGGAATCCGTATCCGGCATCTTTACGTTAAAGTTCCCCTGTCCCACCAGATTGGCGGTCCTGGCCAGACTGGTAAGGGGCGTTACCATATCCTTTACCAGCATCCTGAGCACCATAAGCCCTGCCAGCATGACAATCATCAGGATTACCATGTTGAACACCTCCATGTAGCGAAGGGCCTCCCTCATGGTCTGGTAGCTGGCAGAGTTGTTTTTAAACTGCAGCTCATTGAGCTCCGATATACGTGTGTTGATGTACTGATAGAGGGTAAGGGCCCTCTCATATGCCTCCCTGTACCGCTCCACGTTCCGCCCCCGCTTGGCCTGCACCGCATCCTGGGTCATATCCAGATAGGATTCCGACATCATGCGGATGTTCTTTTCCAGGATTTTTCCCGGCTTGTCAATGGTCTTATCGTTCAGGCGTTCTAACAATCCCTGGTATTCCTGCTGGCTTTTGTAATAGCTCTCAAGGCTGTCCGAGCTCTTTACGGACACATAGTCTCCCATGTCCTTCTGCACATGCTCCAGGGCCTCTGACAGCTCGCTTAGGTTTACATTGCTGGCATATACCGTATCCATCTTGCCGGCAATCTTGTTTACCTGGAGATAGATAAATATGTTGCTTATAAATAATGTCAGTATCATAAGGGTCACGGCCAGCAGTATTTTCTTCTCCAGGCTCAGATGGCTCCATATGTTCTTTCCCGGTCTCTCCATACTCATCGCTCACTTTTCAAACAGGCTCTAATCCACATTTTCCTTTGTGACAAACTGCAAATCCACACTGTAATAGGAATTTGCGTGTCCCTCCTGCAGATATTCCTCCAATGCCTGCACACAGTACCGCCCCATCTGCTCCGTATCAATGACAAGCGTTACCGGAATATTCCCCTTCCTGACAGCCTCTAAAATCTGATCTGACTTGTAATACCCCAGGAGCTGCAGCTCCCCCACCTTATTGTAATCAATCATGGCCTGGTAGGCAGCCTCTGTATCCACGGCCTCTGTACACACAAGGACATCCGGGATTCCCTCCTTGCGGAAAAATATGTTCCTTATGGTCTCATCCGCATCCACCTTCCCGGTGGATCGCATGGTCTCCTGTATGAGCCTGACCCGTCCCGATGTGTCCGGTGAAGTCACAAGCAGGTTATTGATCTGTTCTGCTATCTGCACCTGGCTGCTGTTATCCCTGTCGTGGAGCAGAAGCATCACCTCCACATCATCCTTATCCGGCGGCACCAGCTTTAAAATCTGTTCCCCGTACTGCCGGCCCAGCTGGTAGTCATTGACCCCCACAAAACTTATACGGCTGGTATCCGGCGCATCCTTGAGAACCGTGACCACGGGTATTCCCGCCTTACCGGCCTCATTAATCCGCTCATCTATCTTATGGCCGCCCGTGTATTCCAGGATAATTCCATCCACCCCGGAAGCAATGGCCATGTCCATGAGACTCTCTATCTCTATGGTGGAGGAAAGACTCTTACCCATCAGTTCCACCAGGGCATTGTGCTCCCTTGCAGCCTCCCTGGTGCTCTCGTACACATCCTTCCAGAAAGGCATGTCACAATCCTCCACAATCATGACATAATGGTAGCGGTATTCGTTTCCATCCTCCCCGCCGTCCTTCCCCACCTGATTTAAAACATTCTGGTAATAGGAGCTGGTGACCAGTGTGAGGAACAGCACTACCAGTATTCCAGCAATTACAATTATACGTTCCAAGCGTACCCGGGTTTTCATTGTTTTTCTCTGCCTGCCCTTTATCCATAATGAGCTTATTATACTGCTTTCAGGCAAAATGAACAATAGCCAAGCTGCTGCAGATGAATATCTGGTAAGCCATAATATATGAATGTTCCAGCCACACTGCATCATCATGATATATAAATTATTCCACATAAAAAGAAAGGAAGGCAGAAACAGGCATTTCTGCCCTATCCTGCCTTTCCTTATTCTTAACAATTCCGCCAGCTTACTGTGCCACATCAGTTCCAGTCAACTTCTGATAATATTTGATCAATGCACCGTGGTCTTCCTGTCCGCACCCATCTGCCTTCAAAACCTGGAACATCTGCATTATCTGGGCAGTTAACGGCATGGGAGTATGTGTGGCGTACCCTGTCTCCATGGCATTGGTAAGGTCCTTGATATGCAGATCAATTTTAAAGCCCGGTTTATAATTACCTTCCAGCATCATAGGAGCCTTTGCATTCATGACGGCAGAACCGGCAAGCCCGCCTTTAATTGCTTCATACACTTTCTCCACATCCGCGCCTGCCCTTGCCGCCAGCTGTAAGCCCTCTGACAGAGCTGCTATATTCACGGCCACAATCATCTGATTCGTAAGCTTACATGTGTTTCCACTCCCAACATTGCCAACCAGTATAGCTGAAGCCCCAAGTATATCAAAATACTTACTGGCCCGTTCAAAATCCTCCTGGCTTCCTCCTGCCATAATTGCCAGGGTACCATCTGCTGCTTTTGGTTCGCCTCCTGACACAGGTGCATCCATCATGTGGATTCCCTTCTGATTTAATCTTTCCGCAATTTCCCTGGACACCTCTGGAGCAATGGAGCTCATATCAATGATGAATGTCCCGCGGTTACCAAATTCCGCAATTCCACCATCACCTAAAACAACAGATTTCACATGTGGGCCATTGGGCAGCATTGTTATGATATCGTCACACTGTCCGACCACCTCCTTAATGCTTGCGCATCCGATACACCCTGACTTTTCCGTCCTTTTTACAGCCTCCGGCATAATATCGTAAACATAAACCTGGTATCCGCTTTTACTCAAATTACACGCCATATGGTATCCCATAATACCCAGACCGATAAATCCAACTTTCATCATCTTACCCCTATTCTATATAACCTGCTATGCGCATCTGCTGTTCCATTGCTTCGATTGCCTGCTTGTGCCCTGGCAGATTCGGTGTATAGGGTTTTCCCACATCCAGCCCCAGCATATTGGCCAAATCTTTGGTGGCCACCGGGAAACTGGCTTTGTCCATGGATAATCTGATGGGATTCAGTTTAAACTGCGCTTTCCTCGCCCCGTCCAAATCTCCCTGCATATAAAGATTGTAAATGCTTGTTACTAATTCCGGTATAAAGTTTGCAGTTGTTGCCACACAGCCTGCCGCCCCATGGACCATTGCCCCGAAAATCAAAGTATCCTTTCCTCCAAAAACCTTAAAGCCTATGTCGGAGGTTCTTCTTATGAATTCCTCCGTCTGGGTCATATCACCTGAAGAGTCCTTCATACCTACAATATTAGGCACCTCTCTGGCCAGACGCTCCACCAGGTTAGCACTCAGGGTATAACCGGTACGTCCCGGATTATTATATAACAGCATTGGGGTATCCGAAACCGCATCTGCAATGCGTTTAAAATGCAGATACAACTCCTCCTCTGTTGGTTTTAGAAACATGGGCTGAAGGACCGATATACCGTCTGCACCAGCTGCTGCCGCTGCTTTTGCAATGCGGATACACTTTTTTGTGCTGATTGCGCCGATTCCCATATAAACAGGTACTCTGCCGGAAGCATGATTAAGCATGATTTTTAAGGCTTTCATCATCTCGTCCTCTTCTGTCATATAGAATTCGCCATTGCTTCCGAATGCCAGTATGCCTGAAACACCTCCATCAATAACAAAATCCACCTGCTTTCTCATTTTCCCTTCATCAATCACTTCATTTTTATCTACTGGTGTCAATATAGGTACAATGATTCCCTTTATAAATTCTGTATTCATATGTCTTCCCTTCCTTTTGCTTGCTCATACCGGAGTACGCTGTTCAATTTCCCCTGCTATCCGTACATTCCAAAATTTGTTTTATATCTGCAATATCCCGTTTTGTGATATGATTCTCCCATCAATTTTCAATGTGATATCCCTGATAACCATATCCATATGCAGTGGAGCCTCCACATTGCCTCCAAATGACAGGTTGTTTCCAATTCCGATATGTACGGTCCCATAGGCCCCTTCATCCGCCAGCATACGTCCGCATACCTTGTTTTCCCGATTCACCGGAAGTCCCACTTCTCCGATATTATAGACACGGCTATCTTTATACTGTTCCAGAATCCGTCTCACCGTATCAGCTTCGTTTGTTCCGGAAATCATTACGATCTGCCCATCCTCCACATGCATGGTAATGGGTTCCCGTATCATGTTCAGACTGGGATGCGGTATGCTTCCGTCAATCACTAATACTCCCTGGGCAGTACCCTCTACCGGCCCCAAAGCAATTTCAGCGTTAGGCGGCGATGATGACTGTCCCGGGCGGATGCTCCTGCCATAATCAATCACAGGCTCCCTTCCCTCCACGCTGCATACCAGATTTGTTCCTCCTGGTGACGAAAGTTCCACTTTTTTTCCTCTGAAATGGGGCGCAATGCGGTTTAATATTTCTGTTATCTCCAGAAAATCGGCTGTCAGTCCGCCTTCATGGAACATGGACGGTATATAATCAACCAAATTCACATACCGGCAGTGACCGTTTTGTACCACCCTGCGTCTTGCCTGGGAATGGAACATGGACATGGATGTGGCCGCAAAAATCACATTGGCTGTTTCCATGGCTGCCGCTATCTCCACCGTAGGCTCATCCCCGTGGGATGCCCTGGGCGTCATCACTGCCATTGATGTCTCATTGACCTTAGAGGCCCAGTCAAACAGTTCCTTTCCTATCTGAAATTTGTCCGTATCCGTTATAATGAGGATTCGATCCTCAGATTTTAAATCGGTAATCGGTCCCAGAAGAGACCGGATTCCTAATGGCATTTCTCCCATAGCTCCTCCTACATTCCAAGATATATTCTGCGTATTTCATCGTTATCCTTCAATTCCTCCGGGGCCCCTGATATCACCGTACTGCCATCCTGTATGACATACGCCCGGTCTGCGATTGCAAGGGTTTCATTAACATTTTGTTCTACAATCAGTACGGATATGCCTGTCTCCCGGATTGTTTTCACAAACTGCAACACCTCTTTTACCAGCTTTGGCATCAGACCCAGAGACGGTTCATCCAGTATCAATAGGGACGGATTTGACATAAGACCTCTTGCAATTGCCACCATCTGCTGTTCTCCCCCTGACAGAGTTTCCGCCTTTTGCTCGGCACGTTCCCTGACCCTCGGAAACAACTCATAGACCATGTCCAGGGTCTTTTTTATTTCGTCCTGATTTTTCCTTGTATATGCTCCCATGGACAGATTTTCATATACAGTTAATTTTCCGAACAGCATCCTGCCTTCCGGCACAAGGGATATTCCCTTTTTTAAGACTCCGTATGCGGGCATGCCCGTAATATCTTCCCCATTGTATGTTATGGAGCCTTCCCAGGGTTTTAATAAACCGGAAACTGTTTTTAATGTTGTGGTTTTCCCTGCTCCATTTGAACCCAGGATAGCAACAATCTCCTGATTTCCGGCCTGGAAGGATATATCATTCAGGACCGGCATCATTGCACTGTATCCAAATTTCAAGTTTTTCACTTCCAGCATAATCATTCCCCCAGATAAGCAGCAATCACCTTTTCATCCTTTGTAATCTCCTCCGGTGTCCCTTCTGCAATCCGCTGTCCATACTGCAACACCAGGACCCGCTCACAGATTCCCATTACCACCGGCATCACATGTTCAATTGCCAGGATGGAGATGCCTCTTTTATTTATCCTTTTTACCAAATCTATGGCAGCTTCACGTTCCGCTCCATTGAGCCCTGCCATACATTCATCCAAAAGCAGGAGTTTCGGTTTTGTACTGAGTGCCCTTGCAATCTCCAGACGTTTCTTTTGGATGACGCTTAGAGAACCAGCAAGATGGTCCTTCTTACTACCCAACCCAACAAATTCAAGTATCATATCTGCATATTCCTTGGCCTCCATTGTTCCCGGAATATGAAGCATGGCGCCCACTGTAGCATTATCAAGTACCGTCATGGAATCCATAGACATGGGAATCTGAAATGTCCTGCCAATCCCCTTCTTTGCTCTTTCGTATGGCGGCAGGCACGTCACATCCTCTCCATTAAACAGTATGGTCCCAGATGTAGCCGGATGAATGCCACTGATAAGATTGAACATGGTAGTCTTTCCTGCTCCATTAGGTCCCACGACTCCATACACCTGTCCTTCTTCTATGTCAAATGTCACATCTGATACCGCCGTCAAACCTCCGAACTTTTTTGTCAGACCGGTTACCTCCAATATACTCATGTACTATCCTCCCTTTTTAATCGTTATGAGCCCTTAGTCACCATATTTTGGTTACTTACGTGCGATCCATGTCATCTCCGCTTGGTGAGGCCTTTCACGAATTCAGCGGAGCGGCCCGCCGTCATCTTTCTGACTTTGTCAATCAGATTTCCAGATAACTTCAGAACTCCTTGAGGCTGGTACAAAATTGTGAGTATGATTAAGACGCCATACAGGACCAGGTCTATTCCTGATATGGTGGCTCCGATGGTGGCCCTGGTATATTCGCCCAATGGTACAATAAGGGCAGCTCCAATTACAGGACCATAAATTGTTCCCACACCCCCAATTACCGCCATGATAATCATTTTAGTTGAAAGGGTGTTTATGAACACAGTACTTGGGTCAATATAGGTCTGGTACATGGCATAGAACGAGCCACACAGCGACGCGATACATGCGCTGATTACCAGGGCAATGGTCTTATATTTTCTGGCATTAATGCCCACACTTTCCGCCGCTGTCTGATTTGCTTTGATTGTTCTGAAGTAATATCCGATTCTTGAGCTGTTAATATATATCATGATGGATATTACTATCATCAGTATGACTCCAAAAAAGTAATAATAGTGCAGTTTTCCCCTGAATTGCAGGGAATACCAGGGGTTCATCTTCATATTGAGAAAATCAATCCCCATCATTCCTTTTGTAAAAGGAAGGTTCACTGCTATGATACGTACCGTCTCTCCCAGCGCCATGGTGGCAATCGCAAAATATTGTGCGCTTAATTTAAAAATAGGAAGAGCCACCAACAGCGCAAGAAGTGTTGCGAAAAACATTCCAATCAACATACCAATCCACGGTGTAACATTCCAATAATAGAAGGGAAGTACTGCCCCATATGCCCCCACCCCAAAGAACATGGCCTGACCAAGGGATACCTGACCTGTATATCCGCCGAATATATTCCAGGCAGAACCAAGACATGCCCACATCAGAATCAGAATTCCCAAATTCTGTTGAAAACTTTTGGTGAATACATGGGGATACGCAACTATAATCAGAACAGTGAGTATAAGATACCATGGCTTTATATGGCTGATAAGCAGGGCCTCTCTCATTCGTTTTCCAATTTTCATAAGCATCACCACCCAAACAGGCCCTTGGGCCTTTTATAAACTACAAACAGGAACAGGGCAAATACTGCCAGATATTTAAGCGCTGCATTGGTATATGTCCCCACTACCGTATCCATAATGCCCATCAGAACTCCGCCGATAACGGCTCCAGGTATACTTCCCATTCCCCCGATACAGCAAGCTACAAAACCAAAGTTGATGAATACAGAACCAACGCTTGGATACACATAAAAGTAATAGGACAGTGCCACTCCGCCAATTCCGGCAGTGGCTGTTGCAATACCCACGCAGCGCATGTATGCCTTTTCCGGATTGATTCCCACCAGTGCTGCCGCATCTTTATTCAGAGCGGTTGCTTTAATGGCTCTTCCTAACTGTGTCCTGTTCAAAATGTAATACAGAGTAACCGCAGTAGCTATACAGATAATGAAAGGAACCAGTTTTGAATAGGATATGATTAAGCCTCCTACTGAAAATGAGCCTGTAAACACCTGATTCGGTACTGTCTTAAAATCAGAACCAAAAGCTATCTGGGCAACATTAACAAGAACAATGCTGAGAGCATATGTGAGCAAAAGCTGGCTTAACATAGGTGCATTCATGACACGCTTTATAAGCACCTTATAAAAAACAATTCCAAAACAATACATTACCACCGCTGCAATGGGAAGACAGATAAGTGGGTCCAGTCCTGATTTAACGCTGAAATAATATGATATAAACATACCAAGCATCAGTATTTCCCCATGAGCAAAGTTAACGATATACATGACTCCCCAAATAAGCGAAACTCCCATTGCTATTAAGGCAATGATCATTCCTGTAAATGTCCCCTCTATTAGGACCTGCAACAGCAATGTCATAGACCGCACCTGCCTTTCCGCTAATTTCGTTCACTCCATGCCGGCACCGGGATTATAGAATCAGCACTCTTGGCAGAATCCGGATATACTGTCACATATGCCTGATTCTGAATCTGGGTGATGATACCTGTTGCCTGAGTGTTTTGATGGCTTTCATCAAAGGTTACTCCGGTCCATGGTACAATCAGATATTCCTCATTCATATCAGTATCTTCCAATGCCTTAACAATTGCATCTGCATCCGTACTTCCTGCCCGGTTGATTGCGTCCGCAAAAATAAGGAATCCCTGGGCTGCGCGGGCCGTATTTCCCGTCATATCATGATTTGAGAATTTTTTTGCCAGATTATTGATTTCTGTGAGGTATGGTTTTGTGTTAGCCAAGTCCATACTCCAGGCATTTGCCGTAAAAATGTAATCCACATCTTTGCCGCAGGTATCAAAATACTCCGTGGCTACAAAACCGCCCCTTGCTGTGAAGGTAGCTTTCGGGCTGAAATCCAAATCTTTGCATGTGTTGGTATACAGGATAGCCTCTGCGGTTAATGCATAAATCAGTACTACATCCGGTTTTGCATCCTTCAGTTTAAGAACCTCAGATGTAAGTCCTGTCGGATTGCCTGGATATGTAATGGACTGGACTATATTGTAACCATGATTCTCAGCTGCTGCTTCGCACAATTCTTTAAAATTAACACCAGCCTCAGCCTCATCCGCTATGATTGCCACATTCTCAAATCCGGCCTCTTCCCTATAGAGGTCCATATAGTTAAACGTATCTTCCACAAATGTAGCATCCGTAGGTCCTGTACGGAAAAAATATTTTAACCCGCGTTCCGTAAGAGTAGGTGACGAAGACTCTGCATTGATGAAGGGAATACCGTACTTTTCAGCCACAGCACTGGCTGTCTTAGTTACTCCGCTGGCATCACATCCAATTAATCCCGTCACATTTTCTTCTGTTATCAGGCGCTCAGCTTCTGTGGCTCCCACTTCCGGATTTCCCTGGCTGTCTGCTGCTATGATCTCTATTCTTGCATTACCCAGATTTGGAAGTCCCTGGGTTTTGGCAAAGGGATAATCAATATCATATTCATTATTGATAAGCTCTGCCATGGCTTTTAATGTATTGATTGTCTGATTTCCTGTCTCAGCGCTCGTACCCGTCAAAGGATAAACTGCTCCTATTTTTATGGTTTGTTTCTCTTCTTCCTCTGTCTGAGAATCCTGCGTTTCCTTGTTTTCGGAAGAATTTCCAGTTGTACCTTGGGGTGCACATCCGGTGAACGAAACCACAATAGCTGCCGCTGTCAGTAAGCTTAAGATTCTTTTTCTCATTCCCAGTTTCCTCCTGTTATTAGTGTGTACGTTTCCTATAGTTCCTCAATAAACTCATTTATCAGAGCCATTCCCTCCGCTAACACATCCATTCCTCTTCCGTAAGACAGCCTTACAAAATCACCATAGGTTTCGCCAAAGGCTTGTCCCGGTACCAGTGCCACCCCCTTTTTTTCCAAAAGCGTTTCTGCAAACTCATTTCCATCCATTCCTGTTTTAGATACATTGATAAAGAAATAAAATGCGCCCATGGAATCAACATAACTTAGTTTCTGTATCTTATCCAGTTCCGATGCGACGAAATCCCTCCTCTCCTCAAAACGGCCTATCATATATTCCACTGCTCCTGTACATTCCTCTGATCCCATTCCCTCAGCCAGCCCCTCCTGGATAAAGCCGGGTATACAGGTGGTTGCATACTGGTGGACCTTCAGTACAGCAGGGATGAATTTTCGGTGGCAGGCAACAAACCCGACCCTCCATCCTGTCATGGCAAATACTTTAGAAAACCCATTTACCATGATTGCCCTGTCTCTCATTCCATCCAGGGATAAAATTGAACAAAACTTTTTATTTCCATAGGACAGCCTGGAATAAATTTCATCAGCCAATACAACAAAACCATACTCTTTAGCCAAATCCGCAATGATTGTCAAGCTTTCCCTTGTAAGTACAGTCCCTGTGGGATTGTTGGGATTTGTCACCACCAGCATCCTTGTTTTCTCTGTGACAGCTGCCTCCAAACGTTCCCGGTTAATCTGAAATCCTTCTTTTTCCTCCAATGCCACCTTCACACACTTGGCGCCGGCCATATTGATACAATTCTCATAATTCATGTAAGCAGGGGTCAATATAATAACCTCATCAGAAGCATCGACTAGTGAAAAAATAACATCAAAAATAGCTTCTGCCGCCCCTACTGTTACCAGTATCTCATCCACCGGATCCACTTCTACCTGATATTCAGTCTTTAACATGGATGCAATAGATTTTCTTAGTTTTAATGTTCCTCTGTTCGGCGCATAATGGGTCATCTTCTTCCTGACCAGCGCATCCACCGCTGCGGCCACAATGGGTTGCGGCGTATCGAAATCAGGTTCTCCAACCTCCATGTGAATGATTTTCCTTCCTTCGGCTGCCATTTTGTTTGCCTTTTCTAAAACCTTTCTTACTGGCGAAAACTGTACTTTTTTTAACCGCTCTGCCGGTTCACATGCATTTGTCATTTTAGTAATCCTCCTTGGTCCATTCGTCTCATAATAAAAGGGGCGCAAAAACTCATTATCGTTTTTGCGCCTTTGCCGTCTTATCAGCCTCTTTATCGGTTTCCTTCCCACATGGCAGCTCCATGCTGCCCCAGGCGCCTCATGACGTCCACTATTACTATGGCCAGATCCCTCTGATTTTTTTTGCTTCCACAACCCGTTTTACCGCAATCAGATATGCTGCCATGCGAGGAGAAATCTTCCGTCCCGTTGCCGTATCCCAAACGCTCAAAAACGCATTACCCATTATCTCTTCCAATTTCCGATTAATCTTTTCTTCACTCCACATTACTTCCTGGATATTCTGGACCCATTCAAAATAAGACACGATAACTCCCCCTGCATTGGCCAATATATCCGGAATTACCACGATATTTTTCTTAAATAATATCTTATCGGCCTCATTGGTCGTGGGGCCATTGGCGGCCTCCAATACAATCCTGGCCTTTACTTCATCCGCATTGTCCTTGTTAATCTGATTCTCCAAAGCTGCGGGAATCAAAATGGTCACATCCAGCCCCAAAAGCTCCCTGTTTGATATGTGTACCACTCCATCTGCCCTGTAATCCTTTAATAGACGGTTTTCTCCTGTTGTGATGTATCTGCAGATATCTGGAATATCCAATCCTTCCTGTTTATACAGACCACCGCTAACATCGCTGACTGCAATCACTTTTATTCCAGCCTGGTGTAAAAGCCTAGCCGTGGTTTCCCCCACATTTCCAAAACCCTGGACCGCAACCGTGGCTTCCCCCCTGCCCATTCTCAGAACCTCCAGAACATTGAGGGCAGTAAACATAACGCCTCTTCCCGTGGCATCCTTACGGCCTAATGCGCCTCCTATCTCCAAAGGCTTACCTGTTACCACCCCCGGTACACAATGGCCCTTCAGCATACTGTAAGTATCCATCATCCATCCCATTACCTTTGCATTGGTTCCCACATCCGGCGCTGGAATGTCCTGGTCCGGTCCTATAATGGGTGAAATCATGGCAGTGAACCGTCTTGTAAGACATCTCAGTTCCCTCTCTGAAAGTTTGGCCGGGTCAACCACTACACCGCCTTTTCCACCCCCGTAGGGAATACCTACAACAGCTGCCTTAAAAGTCATCCAGGCTGCCAGGGCTTTAACCTCATTTTGGTTCACACCCTCATGATAACGTATACCTCCCTTTGCAGGCCCTCTGGAAGTTGAATGCTGTATCCGAAAGCCCTCAAATACACGCACAGAACCATCATCCATCTCCACAGGGACAGAAACTTTGAGCTCCCTTTCCGGATATTTGATTGCCTCGTATTCCTTTGGCGCATATCCCAACAAATCTGCGGCTTGACGCACAATTTCCAATACCTCATTATAAGGATTATAATTGTCTCCCATTTGCATATACCCCTTTTTATTTATTATGCATAAACCGGTTCATTGCTTCTGTTTCCAGATATTCCCATTGATAAATTGATTTATTTTCTTGTAAATTTCAGCAAAATAATCTATAATCTTTGGATGTAATATAGTTTTTTCATGACTTAATTATATCTTTCTTTATTTATTCGCACAAATGCATATTTATCTCGCAATCTATAGATACAAACTATGGATTTTTCTGAGATATGAAGAAGTTGTTTCTATACAATTTCTAAAAAGATAAATCAGGAGGTTAGTCATGAATCTGAACACACTGTATTACTTTAAAGTATTAGCCCAGTTGCAGCACTACTCCCAGGCTGCAGAACTATTATACATATCCCAACCCAGCTTAAGTCATGCCATATCAGCCCTTGAGAAAGATTTAGGGGTACCCCTGTTTCAAAAAAAAGGACGCAATGTGGAACTGACTAAATACGGAAAAATATTTAGTTCCTATATTACAAGGGGATTTGATGAAATTGAAAACGGTGAAAAAACTATAAGAAAGTTATCCAGAAATGATTCCGGGATGATTGATTTTGCTTTTCTCTATATCCTGGGAGCTAACTTTGTTCCCAGATTGCTTTCAAATTTTTTAAAACTGGAAACCTCTAAAAATATCAGCTTTTCTCTGAAACAGAATAATTCCAGGGTCATTGTCGAAAATTTGAAAAAGGGGAATTATGACCTTGCCCTGTGCACCTTTGTTCCTAACGAGGAAGAAATATTGTTTACCCCCGTACTTCATCAAGATTTAATCCTGATTACAGCGCCCGAGCACCCCTTATCTGTAAAAGAAGAAGTCTGTATTGAAGAATTAATCTCATATCCCATTATTGGATATAACTCGAAAGCGAGCGAAACGCAGAATGTAATTTCCAACTTATTCAGCACCAGCATCATTAAACCCAATATTATATGTGAGGTGGAGGAAGAGATGTCCATTGCCGGTCTTGTATCCATAAATTACGGGATTGCAATTGTACCAGACCTGGAATTTTTCACCAACTTCCCCATCAAACGAATCCCTATTAAACATGATCGGGCTCATAGAGAAATATATTTGGCAGTCAGGAAGAACCGGATATCTGTACCTTGTATTGATACCTTTTATCAGTTCATTTTACACTATACCCACAACGCAGATGCAATTGTTTAATTATTGATTTCATCACAAAATAAATGACGGTTTACAGGATCTTTTACTCAGTCCTATTAACCGTCATTATTTCGACTAGATGTACTTTGTTTTTCTCCCTGTATTCCTCAACCACTTTCTCAAAGCATTCTGCTGCCTGCCCTCTCAATCAGCCTCTCTATCCCATCCTCAGGGTAGGACAGAAGCTTCCCGAACTCCACGGCAATCCTGTATCTCTCCTGTCCTGTATAGGAGTGGTCTGCAATCAATCGTTTCTGTTGTTCCTTCAGTCCCATATAGCGCTCCAGCACATCGCCGGTCCGGTAAAAGAGGTAATTATACTTACCCTTATTCAACTCCTCGGGGAATAAATCCGTAATAAAAGCCTCGTCCTCCGGATAAAGCTTCACCCCGTACTTCCTGCACAGCTTTTCTGCATCCTGCAGGTAGGAATCCCGTTCCTCCCTGGTATCGCAGGGGTGGCTCATGGCCAGTGTCTTAAGGCCGGCTGACACCATCTCGCAGAAGCAGTCCATGGCTCCCAGCCCGTAGGAATAGGTGTCAATTACATGTACAGCCTCGTCCCTGTTCACAAACTCATACTCCTCCTTGTCCAGAGACAGGGGTATACCCGACTTACTGGTCACATTCACGCCGCCATACCAGGTGCTGTCCACCAAAAAGACATCTCCAGCCTGGTATTCCATGGAATATTCATCATTCTTTTTAATAATCCGTATCCTCTGTCCGTCCATAGCTATTTTCCCCCAGCCACACATTATAATAAAATATCGGTATTCCTCTATTTTATAGCCACCCCCAGTTCCTGTCAATCCAACTTACAAACTGCTCCAAATTTAACAGCGGCTTATTTTTTCACACTATCAAATCTCCCCCCGGCGTGATATAATTTAATTATCACGTTCAGACTGCGGTCTTAGCCTTAGAAAGACCCGGTACACGGCAATGGAATGATATACGGGGGGATGATTATGGTATTAAGATGTTTTTCGGCTCCGGATGAAAAGGTAAATCTCTGCTTTTATCCCTGCAGCTGCGGCACCGGACCGGGAGACCACGATACATACTGCCAGGAATCACTGTGCATTTATGATACAGACTATACAAAGCTCCTGCTGTCCTATCTGGAATCCGAATTCCCGGAATTTGATGTCTGTTGGGATAACCGCATACCTGCCGGGACCTGGAATATCATAATACAGAAAATCGAAAATGACATGAGCCATATTCATTTCGATGATACTGTCTTTGACTTTTACAGCCGGTTCATCAGCTGGATTGCAGACGCACTGGAGCAGGAGGACATGATTATAGTGAAGGGGAACCAGTAAGTCCCCCACCTCCCAATAGAAAGCAATGTTTTCTGTCAGGCCATCTGCTCTGTCTGCAGCGTACTTCTGCATGACACACTGCGCTGATAATGCATATTTTATGCTTCCCAGCCATAATTGCTGATAAAACAGCTGACAGGAGCTGGTATCACCAGCTCCTGTCAGCTTGCTTAGCGCAATAATGGCCTCAAATTCACATCTATCATGAATTTACGGGCCTCCCGCTCTTCCTGTTCCATAAGCCCCTTCCATGCCTCTGAAAAATCCTCCCATCTTTTTTCACGCAGCAATTTAATTATCTCCTCTGTAAATCCCATGTACCGTAACTGGAGTTTCTGGTTTCTAATCCGGTATAACATAATGGGATATCCCCAGGTCAGTAAACCATACTGTTTTCGATAACATTCACGTATCATTACCATAGGGCACTGGTGCTCAATCCATTTAAAGTACAGTTCAAAACAAAGATGCACCTTGTTTTCCTGCCTTAACAAATCAAACTTTCCGGTCAAACGCTCCTGTGCCTCCCCGCTGCAGGATTTTATTGTATACAATGTTATATCCCTGATTGTCAAAGCAAGCAGCTGGAGGCTTTCCAGGTACAGGCTCATTCCCTCCAGAATCTCCGGCATCCTGAAATTCATTTTGGCCGTCCTCATTACCACCAAAGTACCCTTTCCATGGAATGACTGGGTGACTCCCAGCTGGGCTAAAAGCATCAGGGTACGCCTTACGGTGGCTACGGATACATCATACCGCTGTGCAATCTGGGGTAACGAGGGCAGATAGCTGCCTATGGGATACGCCCCCTTCACCACCTCCCATATGATGCGCCCGGCCAGGGAATATTTAAGCTGGGGCCTCCTGCGGTAAATATTCCATTGGAACGGAATCCTGCTGTTGTCAATTAAATACATTCCGCCCTCTTTCCTGATAAAAAGGGACATATCTTCCACCATTTTTTTATAAGAACCAAAAAAAATCCGTCTCAACCGGGCAACTATCTCTTCTTTGGACGCTTCCGGTTTCAGTGTTTCCTGAATCTCCAGCAATTTATCTGTCAGATACGGGAAACGTAAATATCGGATTTCTTCCCAGAACAGATTCAGAATCAGCTTGTTTTTCAGTGTGCCCAGTGTCAGGCTGTAAAGCTCCACCAGTATGGATATGACCCCCAGCGAAGGGCAGGCAAGCGCATTTCTGATTTTATCCCAGTCCTGATTCGTCCCTCTTCTCAATCCCTCCAGCCACAACGGCCCCATAAGCAGCGGAACCGAATGAATCATATCTTTTATTCCTTCTTCCCTGAGGGCAAAATATTTTGCGGCATGTTCTCTTATCTTATCCGGTTCAGCTTCATAGACAACAATTGCCGTCCGTTTTCCGTCCATCCTTATATACCCTTTTCGCCCAAGCAGTTCCAAAGCGGATTGAACCGCTGTAGGACCCATATGGAAAAACCGCTCTGTCTCCGAAATAGCCGGAAGGTGTTCACCAGTTCTGTACATCCCGAACAGGATTCTGGTCTCAAAATATTCATAAATCACACGGTAGAGTCCGTCATCTGTATACATATATTCACAAAAGGCCAACATTTTCATGGCTGGTCCAATCCTATGCGGCTCACTTCCTCCATCTGTAGTTGTTCCACGATATCGTAATATCTCAGTCGCAGCTCCGAATGATTATATTGTACAACGCCTTCTTATCTCCCAGTTTGAAGATTAGACGATAAGTACCTTCCCCGGTGTTCTCAGGAACTGTAATGGTTACAGCAGCATTTCCCTCCCTCTTTGCGCCGTCTCCCTGTCCCAGCTCCAAATCGCCGCTTACTTCCCAGCCGTCTGCTTCAATATACGCACCGTCCTCCTTCCTTCTGACTTCAACCTGAATTATTTCCGCCTGCGTAATGTGTTCCATGGAGTATGATACCGTAAATCCAATGGCTGCTCCGGGCGTGGCCACGCGTTCTTCCCCTTGATCAGCTTTCACACTGAGGCCATATACAGGATTCGCTTTTATATTGTAAGTTAATTCTGTACCGGTAATCCTACCTTTACCTGCGTTCACACCTGCTGCAAACAACTGTGCGCTGATGCGGTTATTTTCCAGTGTCAGACCGGCCGTATCGGTTGTATCCATGATAACTGTATGAGCCTGCCCCCGGTCCAGAATCAAATATACCCTGCCGTTAACAGGGTAGCAGCGTTTTTCTCCGTAGATAAACGCAGTCCCCTTGGGAAACGCCTCACCCTCCGGCGTTGTGAGCACCACTGCCGCTTTGTCTGATAAACGTGTATCCTGCTGGGGAGATACAAAAATGCTGATACGGTGCTCCCCTCTGGCCAGTCCCTCCTGGCTGTCCAGTGTTATTGCAGCCGTTGAATTATTGACTGTAAAATACCCGCCTACGGAGTCAGCTCCCGTGTCATTGCGCAATCTCAAACTGTATTCCCCCGGCATAAGACTGGCTGTTTTGTCAAATGCCGCTATGACTGTAATTGTTTTGGCGGCAATATTTTCATTAAATCGACTACTCCCCCACATCTCTGCAAAATTGTCCAGAGGAATTTTTCCGTCCTTCTCTCCCCCTGTCAGGGTATAGAGGTAGTATCGGTTTCCGCTCAGCAGTGTGAGCTTAGCACCGTCCGGCAGCGCGTGTCTGATTCCACTGCTGTCCCGCAGCTCCAGCCACACACTTGAAGCGGCGAGGGTTCCATTCTGACTTCCAAGGGTGAACATCGCAGTAACAGCACTCTCTTGAGATATTACCACCGGAGCTGTATCATTCATACCCTCATATTGTTTTCCGGATGCCATCTGAACAGCCGAAACAATAGATTCTTTCCAGTGAATATTCAGTGTGACGGGAACCTTATTCCCATCTGCGTCAGACAGTGTCAAAATAATTTCGTCTGTGTCCTTAGGCGCAAAAGCACCATGATTGTACAGTACAAAATCTATAGGGGCCTCATACCGGCTGTCCGTTGTTCCGAGTAAAACCGTACCGGCAGATTCTTTATACGTGCTTATATCATATGGTTCGCTCATAAGATTCGCGGTATTCCACCCCTGGCTCTGGACAGGCTGCAGAGTGACCGCCACATCATAATGTTCCAATTCACTGTTTACAGCTTTCAGTGTGATTCCATTTTCAGGTACCTTAACCCCTGCCAGACTCAGGTTTCTGCTGGAATCTGCCGGGATCACCATCCTGCCCGTATAGCTTCCGCTCTCCGACGCATAAAGGTCAATCGTCTGCTCCGACAGCGCACTGGCCCTGGTGACAACCTCCACATTCATGGTTATCTCCTCCGCCAGGATATCGCCCGCGTACCGTTCCACCACCACGCTCACCGTTCCCAGGTTCTGACTTATACGAATTCCATCATTATAATAGGTCAGTTTAAATTCAATGTTCGGAATGCCTGACGTTTCCTGGTCCAGGACATGATATTCCCAATCCTTTCCGATGATTGAATTACTGTTATCTGTTCCGGCCGTCTGGTCTGAGATAACATTTGAAACCACTTCTGTTTTACCGGTATTCTGCCACATCACTAAACCAAAAGTGGAAGCCGGTGTGTTCCGTATCCTCGCTTTTTCCTGCTCCGCGCTCACATCCGGACCTGATGTGATCCACGTTCCTGTTTCCAGGTTCATTGCCGCGTCCACCAGTGTCATTTTGTCTGACAGCGTAATTGATTTGATTGCATATCTGATATTCTCTGTATCACCAACAGGCGGAAGCTCGATGGTTCCCTCTGCCGCGGCAAAGCCATCCTCTCCAATCCCCAGGCTGTCTGAATTGCGGGCTGTCAGCACAACGTGGCGTGTAGCACCGGCATTATCTCCTGCCACCTTCCAGTAGCGGTACGACGTGCCTATATTTGTGTATCCCAGCTCCGTCTTTTCTCCGGGAACCACAAAACCTCCGTCTGATGGATTAAGAGTCTCTGTCTTCGCCCTGGCAAACGCATATGCATCCGCCGTATCACCTGCAATCATATAAAAATATCCTGTAACGGCTCCATACTCTTCCGAGTCCCCCTGTGATGTGTTGGAAATACGGAATACAGTACCGGTGGAAAGTACCACTGTATTTGGGCAATGCGCAAGATCTGCCTGGGTTACCACCTTGCTTTCCGTGTCATCCACGCTTTTCAGATTTGCCACACTGTTGGACGCCGAATCCAATACCAGGGTACTTCCGCCTTCTAAAACAAGACTGTTTCCCAGTTCTCCCAATTTATCAAAATTCCCTTTATCCCCAATCCGATTCAGGGAATAGGGAGTCGTCTGATTCGAGTTTGCAACATCAGACTGGCCGGCCAGCCGGACATGAGTCTGAATCAGGCGTACCTGATCTGCTCTTTGTATGGATGTAACTGTACCTGTAACCTGTTCCGGCTGTCCGCCGCCAGAGGCAGCCGCGCCAAAATGATCCAGCGTTACCAGACGCACATCACCAGCGTCGCAGGATGCACCGCTTCCAAACACACCGCCCGCAATCTCCATCTTTTTGCCGCCAGTATCCCCCGCGCCAAAACTGTAATCTGTTCCGTCAATATAAACATGAGAAAAACCGTTTACTGTTATGGTATCATAATTCAGGTCAGCGCTGTCACCGCCGTAATCACCGCCCGCATAAACGGAACCGCCCACAGACAGGCCGGAGGCGTCTAAAACTGGTTTTTCCTCTGCATGGGATTTATAATAGTTGCATTTATCAATGGCTCCCAGTCCAATATGGACATGGGTGGAACCATTAACAATTCCCTGGAAACCTCCACCAAAAACCTTACCGCTGACAGTACCGCCTGTCAGATTTACAAATACAAGGCCGGACGCGGATTTCTCATCCTGTTCTCCGCTTTTACCGTCATTACTCAGCTCGCTTCCTCCATAGACATTCCCGCGAACCCAGCCGCCCGTCATATTGACCGTAGAACCCCCGTAAACAAACCGGTCGCCTACTTTTCCCAGCGCACCACCATATATGGAGCCGTTTACGGTTCCGTTG
Organism: Enterocloster sp. 210928-DFI.2.20; assembly: GCF_020554465.1. Classification (NCBI taxonomy): domain Bacteria; kingdom Bacillati; phylum Bacillota; class Clostridia; order Lachnospirales; family Lachnospiraceae; genus Enterocloster; species Enterocloster sp. 210928-DFI.2.20. The sequence goes on along the minus strand of NZ_JAJCHK010000007.1, from coordinate 82,120 downwards.
GCCATATGTACAGCCGCCCTCCCATGGGTCAGCCCCGCTTCTCCGCCGCCATAGACGTTTCCTTTGATGGTTCCTCCGCTGATGATTACATTTGTTGAGCCCTCTACCTCAGCTACCTTCCCCCCTCCATAGACATAACCTTCTATTAGTCCGCCTCTTATTTCAACCGTAACCTTTGAGTTCTTACATACCCTGGCAGATTTTTCAAACCCGGCCTTATTGACTCCCTCGCCTCCGCCGTAGATATTACCTTTGATTGTACCTCCATTTACCGTAATATTGGCCTCTCCATCCAGGTATGCATTTCCCTTGCCATAATCCTTTTGCGTGTACCCTTGGCCGCTTGCATATATGTTACCTGTTATAACAGCGTCATTGTCTATTGTGATGTCTGCCTTTCCGGTTAAACTGCCGAAATCAGCTGCCGGGGTTCCATTTACATCGTTGCCGCCATCAACTCCCGCCTCCCCGCCTACGCCCGCGGCGTATATATTGCCTACGGTTCCCGCTGACACGGATATATTTACCTTTGTTGCATCTTCGCCGCTTACTACGTATGCAGCAGAGCCGGAGCCATAGATGCTTGAAATACTTCCTCCCGTCACAATGATGTCCAGAATTCCCTGATACGTCGGGATGCCTGTTGCCCTTCCTGAGCCTGCCCCGTAGACCATATTAACAGTCCCGCCGGAAATATTAATTGAAGTTTTCCCCGTGTACGGCGCCTTCACATTACTGAATCCCTGGCATCCGCCGATTATTTTGTTTACTGTTCCTCCTCGGATATAGATGCCTACATTCCCGTTCTTAATCTCCCCGCTGGCGCTTCCGGCTACAATGGTGTCAACTTTTGCAGTTCCGTCCACAATGATAACTGCCTCGTTGTTATTTGCGTCAACAGATCCATTGCTCCGTATATATCCTATAATCCTGGCAATACTGCCGCTGCGGACCTGAATGATACCCGGCTTTACTGTCAGAGTACCATCTTTTGATGCTCCGTACAAATACAATCCACTGCATGAAACATTATCCCCTATGGTTATATTGTGGCCATTCCCATATAGATGGTTCATCTTTTCAATGGTCAGTGAATCAAACGTGATATCCTCATACAAATGAAAATCACTTTCTGTTCCCGCTGCAGTACTGAAAAATTCTATGTCTGCCGTAATTCCTTTGATTGTCACCGGAACCGCATGTTCTTTCAGAAAATCAGTTGTATTGCCATAGTCATAATCTTGCATTAAGATAATCTGATTACCGTCTGACGTTCCGCCATCCTCCCTGGTTTTTAATTTTTTCACAGCAGCTTCCACGGTTTTAACCGGGGCATTTTCCAAACCAGAATTGCCGTCATCCCCGCTGGTCTGATTCACATAAACCGTTTCAAGCACAGCCACCCCGTTTGCAGGCTCCGAGTACAATGTAACAGAGCTGGCCGCTGTCATGCTTCTGGTCATCTTCACAGGAGTCACCGCGCAGCGGAACCGCATTCCCATATCCCCTGCTTTCACGGAACGTTTATATACAGGTGAGTCCTCACCTGCAATATCTTCCCATAGACCATCGTCTCCATTTCCATGATTATCAGTCCGGTTTACATCTTCGCCGTATGCGTTCTTATCATCCGGGATATCCGCACCCTGTGCTGAATACTGCCATTGATACAAAAAGGCATAGCCGTCCATGCTGTTTACCGTTTCCCCGGTTTTCTTATCAAACAGGGTGTAGATCGCTGTCCCGCCCTGCCGTTCTGCCCTGACGCCCATCTGATATGTTCCAACGGGCTTCCAGACAGAATACAGGTTGAGATGCTCCTCCCCAGTATCCGTATATGTTCCCGGAACCAGTGCTTTAGCCGGTTCTGTCCCTGGTTCTAATGTCCATCCTGCAAATTTAGCAGTAAAAATGGCATTGTCATCCCATGGGCATTTTATTTCTTCAGGACATTCCGGCAGACACACCTGCCCTTCACAGGCCGGAAGTTCCATCTCCATCATATCATCCAGAATTACCGTAATACAACTGTCCGCCATCACATAACCTGCATATTCCGCCGCCTCAATAAACGTACCATTCTCAGGAGAACATATGACCATACCGGTCTGCCCTTCATAGAAAACAGTTTCCGGATTCTCTATCTTCTGCTGTGAAATATATTCAATATCATAGTCCGGATTTTCAGCTTCAAGGTTTTCCGTTACCTTTTGAGGTCTGCTGTCCTTACCGCCCGTTCCGTTTTCACTTTCAGACGGCAGCTCCTGGTTATGGCTGCCCTGTCCGGCTGCATCACCCGGCTTATCTCCAGATGTTCCAGATGTATCCCCGGCCTCAGTATTGTCCCCACTGTCCATACTGTCATCCTTGGATAATCCGCCTTCCTGTCCGCTGCCCGTGTCAGGGCTGCCCCCGCCATCAGCGTCCGCATTATCACCGCCGGTATCCGTACTACCGCTGTCTACATCTGTATTGCCGCTTCCGGTATCTGTACTACCGCTATTGGCATCCCCACTGCCGGTATCCCCGCTTCCGTTGTTAGTGTCCCCACCGCCGCCGGTATCCCCGCTTCCGCTGTCGGCGTCCCCACCGCCGCCGGTATCCCCGCTTCCGCTGTCGGCGTCCCCACTGTCACCGGAATCCGCGCCTCCGCTGCCGGCATCTCCACTATCGTCACCGGAGTCTGCGCTTCCGGCATCCATGCCGGACTCACTGCCAGAGGAATCCGAATCCCCTTCCGGCATTCCTTCTCCCACGAAAGGGACCTGATGATTTTCAATTCTTGCTATCAGGGAAAGTGTATCCCCATGTGCCGTCTCCTCCTGTTCTGTCCGCTCCGTCTCCTCCTGCTCCGTCTCTTCCGGTTCTGTCCGCTCCGCTTCCTCCTGCTCCGTCTCCCCCTGTTCTATTCTATCCGGTTTCCCCGGTTCTGTCTCCCCCTGTTCTGTCTGTTCCGCAGTTTCCTGCTTGGTTTCTTCTCTATTTCCTTCATTAACAGCGTTCTCATCTCCGGTTTTATCCGCTTCTCCGTTTTGCTCCCCTTCTTCTATCCGTTCCTCAGAGGTTACTTTCTCAGCTTGAGACGGGGTCGCCAAAGTGATTGTCTCACTTTCTTCGGGCTCTGCTTTTTTCCATTCTGTGATTTCTCCTCCTTCAAATTCGTTTCGAATCACAGTGAACCGTGCGGCCTGAGCCGGACTTTCTCCAGAAAACGCATAATCCCCGATTCCCACAATACTTTCAGGCAGTATAAGCTCCCCCTGTAATCCGCCCAGCCCATAAAAGAGACAGCTCCCAATATAGGTAATCCCATCCTCAATGACCAATGTCCGGATTTCATCTGCATATTCTGCAAATGGAGCCGTATCGCAACTGAAATCTCTTGTATCGCCATATCCTTTAACCGTCAGTACGCCGTCTTTCAGAACGGCTTTCACATCACTGCCAATTTCAAAGGTTCTCCGGTTTCCTTCTGTTGCATATGTAAGCATGGACCCAAAGTTCAGATTGCTCAATACAAGAGAAAAAATAAGGCAAAACACCAGTATGCGCTGCCGGTTGTGTCTCTGCCTCCTCAATTGAAATTTCTGGCGTTTTCCATCCATTGCATTCCCTCCACTACATAAAAAATTGACTGTTATTCTGGTTGAGCCGCAGTATTATCCGCCGGATTGGCTTAAATCAATTGCATCGGCAAATGAGTCCTTACCCGATAATCCTATATCAGCCTCTGATTTCAGCAGTACCAATGAATAAATCCCGTATCCGGGCGAATGAAATGTGCATTTATTGTCTTTATAACCAGTGACCCGGATATCCGCTTCATCCGGTATCACACCTGAAGGCAATGTGACGGTTATATCCTTTTCCCCGTCCGCACATACCATGGTCAGCACAGCCGCGTTGCGGCCGCTCTCATCCTCCACTACATACTGATTACCCAGCTGCCTTTTAAATACACCCGTAAGGGTTTTCTTATAAGGAAACACAGATTCCGCCACCACCCTTATTTCCTCTAATTCCACTGTTCCTCCGCCGCCTTCAGGTTTGTCCGCGGGAATCACTGAAATCGGCACAGTGCTTTTTTCACCGGCTTTTATTGTTCCCTGAATCCCGGTATCGCCCCCCTCAACCGTGCCTCCCGTCACACTCACCCTGTATATTATATCCGCAGAGGTTACCCGCTCTGAATCCGCAAAGTTATAGAGTTCAATTGTGAAGGACTGCGCCATTGGATCAATAAAATACGCCGCAGTTCCCCCATCCTCTTTCAGCAAATCACTGGTAAAGTAAAATGTCTGTGCTTCCACAACTCCGCTCTGGCTTTCCTGTTTCATATAACGCGCAGCCGCTATGCCTGCCAGAGACAGCATAATCCCCGCAGCAGTAATCAGCATAAGAGCCGCCCTCTGCTGTTTCCTGCGGATTTTGTTCATCATTAGACGCCTCCTATTCTTGTATAGCCGGCACAGTCTGTTCCGAGCTGACCGTCAGTGTCACCAAATCAATCTCATCCGTATATTCAGTCCCCGCCTTGTCCTCCGGCCATGAAACAGCCAGAGTATATGTATGAATGGCGGAAACTGAATGGGGCAGACGGCCGCCCCGGACAGCCGCCATCCCGCCATTGAAGGTCAATGTTCCATTCTCTCCCGTATTCACGAATAATCCCTGATGATCAGGATTACTGTTGTCATAGGTAAGAGCAAAGTCCAATGGCAGATTCCCCGTTGTCTCAACTATTATGGAATAATCCTGTCCCACTTCACTTGTGACTCCATTTTCCGTATTGGTAACCTCAAAAATATAGGTTTTTTTATCCCCAGGCCGCAGTCCGCTTACATTGATATCAATGGTACTGCTGCCGCTGCCCCAGGCCGCCACCGTGGCAGCCGCCATGCCATTCTCCTGAGCCGTAAACCGTGCATAGGAGAACGACCATACAGATATGCTTGCAGCCGCAAGCAGCAGGCCGTATCCTGCAATTCCGGTTTTCGTCAAATGCTTTCCCATTCTTATATGTTCCCTCCAGATTGTTTGACCATCCCAATCATATCCGCCCCCAGAAAAACTGTATTTTCCCGCGCGCCTTATAAAACCGTCCTTTTCCCGTGCATGTATCTACGGACCTTCCTGCTGAGCCCATATTTTAAGCCTGACCCTATAATCAAGGTCTGCCTTGCCTGCATTTGTGTCAATCCCGTCCTTTCCGCTCTCATAAGGCCACTGCCACTCCAAAAGATAGGATTTGCTTTCACCTGCACCCAGGCGTACGGTATCACTTTCCGCAGCGCCGCCGTTTTGTGTATCCCACCAATCGGTAAGCGGCTTTCTGTCTTTATATGTAACAATACGGAAACGCATGGGAATGTGTAAGCTGTCTTCCTCAATTGATAGGGTAAAGATAACATGAAAGGAATTATTATTTTCAAGTATAAACGGGTAGCTTCCTTCCGCGCCCGGCAAAAGGGTCTGCACATTTCCCGACAAATCGGAAAACAATTCTATTTCCTGACCTTGTGTCCAGCTCACACGAAAATTCGGAATCGGTCCTTCATCTTTGTCATCTCCGCCGCCTCCGTTATCACCGCCGGTCTCTCCACCGCTGTTTCCGCTATTGCCTCCGCTGCTGTCTCCGCTATTACCTCCGCTGCTGTCTCCACTGCCGCCTCCGCCGCTAATGCCTCCCCCGTCCTTGTCATTGCCTTCGCTGCTATCTCCACTGACGCCGCCGCTTCCCGCATTGCTTTCTCCGCCTTCCCCGGATCCAGGTCCGGCATTAACACCGCCGCTGCCATTCCCAATTTGAGAGGAATCATTACGTTCCGCCGGGTTCGTCCCAGTGTCATAGCCGTTTCCTGATACACTTTCATTCGGTCCGGCGGGATTACCATGTGTATTTGAATCTGGACCACTTGTACCTGTCCCGATAGGCGACACCTGATTATCACCGGATATAACAACACCACCTGCTCCCGGCTGTCCGCGCAGCCCATCTGGTGTAAGGATTACGGTTCCATTCTCGTTCCTCTCAATCATCGTTTCTCCCGGAAGTAAAATATTCCCATTTTCCAGCAGTTTGGTCCCATCAGGCAAAGCTGCATCCTGTTCCGGGTAAATCACCTGGTTTTCCGGGGTCAAAAGAGCGATCCCCAAAGGTCCCTCACTTGCCGGCGCAACCACAGTTTTGTCTGCTGTAATCACCAGACCGCCTGGTGTGACAAGTGTTCCCTCCCAATAATACGCTTCCCCTGTTGGTGTCACAAGACGGCCGTCTGATGTCAGGTAGGTCAATTTCTCCGGATTAATATACAATGAGTTATTCTTTTCATCCAGCTCGATTGCCACCTCCATCAGCCTGACATCGACTGCCACCTCAATGGTATACTGCCCGTTTTGCTGCAGGCTGACATTGACTCCTGATTCCGCCTGAGCCGAAAAAAGGTTGACTTTCCGTTCTCCCAAAACATTACCCGTACGGTCCAAAATACGAATCTGGTGCTCCCCGCCTTCCACATGAAAAAACGTAAAGCTCCCGTTTGTGTCCGTAACGGTTTCCCTTGGTTCACTGTGAAGCTGAACCCTCCCCTGAGCATAGGGCCTGCCATTGGTATAATTAATTTTTCCTGCCAGATGAAATATCTGCTGCATCTGCTGCTCTGCTGCGTCTCCATCAGGTGTCAGAAGTATTGTGTCGATTCTCCTGCCTGATGATTCGGGAAATGCAGATCTGCCGAGAATATATCCCGCCGCACAGGAGGACAAAAGCATAAGTACAAATAACAACAGTAACGGAATCCATTTATGATTCCCTGTCTTCTTTTCAGGAGCAAATCTATTTCCATGTTTTTTTATCATATTTGCCTTCTCCTCTGCTGATAACCGCCGTTGATATTCGGTCTATGAGAAAAAACGCGGCGACTTGCCACGTTCTTTCTCTTAGGCTGAATACTCTGAAACATCCTGCCTCCGGCACAGGGAGGCGGAGTTAGTTACGCTGTTGGAGCTGTTGTTTCCGTTGGTTTTGTCTGCGTACCGGTGGCTTTAATCTTCAGCTTCCAAGACTTTCCTGCATACTTATTGTCGTTTTTATCTGCTTCTGCGGTATCTGCGCTGCCATAATCCCATTTCCAGCTGACGGTAATGGTCCTTTTCATAGCATCGTCTCCTGCTGCATGCTCAATTTTTCCTTCTATTTCATTGCCCAGACTATAATCTGTACCATCAACCTGGAACACCAAATCATCCGGTAAATCCGGCGTATCCGGCTCAGATGACTTGTCAATTGTAACAATATAATCAATACCCACATCACTGCCCGTTCCGTCCAGCACAATGTCAAATGATCCCTGTGTTCCCGGAGCAATGACATTATCACCAATCGTTTCCCCCTTATAGGCAGTTCTTCCCATATCAATTGAACTTAGCGCAGCTCCATTATTTCCGGTTGCCTTAAACTCCCAGGCAGCCACTGTTGCCTCTGCTTCGCCTTCTACCTCAGTAACAAACTTTGCCAGTGTCCCCCCTGTCAGACAGGTTGTCATCAGAGTCAATACCAAGGCTAATGCACCAAGACGTGCTACATAAGATTTTTCTCTCATATGTATTGTCCTCTCTTTCATTTCAAACTGGGAACCATATATAACAGCCCAGACATGGTTCCCAAGTGTCTGAATCGCTGCACCCAGGTATTCCTCCTGGTTCTATAACGGCTTTTCTCACACTGTGCCTGTGAAATCAGCCGGTGCATCCTAATTTCACTTACTGTCCGGATCTCCCTTTTCTCTGGACCTGTATTCTCTCAATTCTGCCTCCAGAGCAGCCCTGTGTTCTGCCTCCTCCCTGTCAAGGCGCCTTCTTCTCCAGATATCCCACAGAATAAACAGGCACAACGGGCATATCATAAACAGAATCATTCCGGCTGCAGACTGCATGAACATAATCCCACTACCCATCCCGGGAATTTTACCTCCGCGCCAGATTCCCTGTACCTGGTCCGCGCTTACGGCCTGCCGGTCTGCTGTATTGTTCCCGTCGCCCTGCGTGACATACCGTACCTGCCCATCCTCTCCCTCCCGAATTCCTACAATCCTGTGTGTAATGGCCTGGCCGGAGTCCAGATAACAGATCACGTCACCTGTTTGAAGCCGGGCCGGATCCGTACTATGTAAAAATATCATATCCCCTGTCTGTATCACCGGCTCCATGGAGCCGGACAGGACAATAACAGGTTTTATACCAAATACTCCCGGCATCTCACCGGGCTTTGTGTAGGTGCTGATAATCAATGTCAGGTTTATAAAAATCACCGGTATAAAGATAACGCACAATATCCCGCCCATAACGGACCGGACTGAGATCTTCCTGTCTCTGCTCATTTGCCTTCCTCCTTTGAAGAAATGTCATGCTGCAGCTTCTGCCTGAGCCGGAACATCTCCCGGCAGGACTCTATATAAGCCATGTCATGTTCCTGTGAATCCCCTCTTTTCTCTTCCGGAGCAGCCCCATTTGTAAACACATTCACAATAAACTGGTTCCTATCATGTTCCATTTTCCTATGCGCCTCCCCCCAATGCTCAGCCCCGTCCACTCCATGGTCCCGGATCTAAGGAGGGCGGCATATCAGGATTAAGTAAAACATACAATAATAAAGCCTGCGCTGCATACACAGGCCGGCTTCACAAATCATGCAGCTGGCTGACACCTCTTTTTAGAGAGAAATCCCTGTAGCTTTGCGTCACTAGCTTTCACCAGTTTTGCTAATTATTTTTTATATCATTGGTTTTCTTAAAAGCTGCGTCTGCTGAGGATATCACATAATATACATTATGTAATAGACTTCCGATGAAAAGAATAAAAAAGCTTTCATCGGGAACCTTTGCTATATCCAAATTTAACTCTGCTCATGTGTTTTGGGAAAAATAATGAAAAGTCAGAGGCCAGAAACTGGAAAACTATTGAAAAAAGCTGACTTTAGATGCATAATAAAAACGGGATGAGGATATCCATGTTAATGACCATGACATAATGTATATTATGTTCTGGTCATTTTTATATCAGCAGGCACATCCTTGACAATACACGGGCATGCTCCTCTTCACTGGTAAATGTGTAAATTCTGGTATACTCAATATTGGAGTGGCCCAGGATATCGGCCAGATGCACGATATCCTTCTGCATCCGGTAATAAGTAACCGCGAACAGATGGCGCAGATTATGCGGAAAAACTTTTTCCGGGCTGACCCCGGCCTCTTTGCACAATGCCTTCATTTCTGCCCATACATTACAACGGTTAACCGGTGTACCATTTTTGGTGACAAAAACAGGTCCGGAGTAGATTCCATTCTGTCTGCAGTATTGGAGCAGGCATTTTTTCAGCTTCTTTGGCAGAAAGACTACGCGCTCCTTGCCTTTGTTGTAAATAGTGATTCTTCCTCTCTCCAGCGCCTCCCTAGTGATAAAACGGTGCTCGCTGACACGGATACCGGTACTGCATATTGCCTGGATCATAAGAAACAGGCGGCTGCTTGATTTTGCCTTTGCAGCCAGGATCAGCCTGTTATATTCCTCTTTTGTCAGCTCTTTATCCTTTTTCCGAAATGGATTTCTCTGTATCTTAAATAGTTTTACCTGACAGTCCTTTTTTCCGATAAAATCCAGAAAACGATTTACAGATACCAGCATGCTGTTGGCGCTTGTTGTTTTGTATTTCCCAATGATTGCCTGCTTATATCCAACCACCACTTCTTTTGAAATCTCTTCACGGTCAGACAGCCATGATAGGAAAGCCAGGACATCCCTTCCATATTTTTCAATGGTTGCAGCGGAACGTTCTTCCTCCAATAGATAATTTCGAAACAGACATAGTTTTTCCTGAAATTCGCCATATATATTCATACGTTTCTTTCTCCTGTCATTTTTTGTGCCATTCTGTATTATCCTAACATAAAGGAATGTCCATGGGGAAGGTAGGGGTATTTTACAATTTATGGTATTTTAGCATATATTTTTTGTAATGCTTTCATATGTTAGTTTTATAGGTCCTGGGGCATTTTGCGCCCTTTTAGGACATAAAAAAACCAGTTCACCCTAATGATGAACTGGTTGATACCATTGGCCGGTATCTGCCGTGCCTTTTTCACTACAGCCTATAGCTGAAAACATGCTGAGGATTCCGCCGCTGCTGCGTTGAGCCTTTGTTCTATGTGAATTGCACCTACCATTTAATTTGTATACTTACCCTTTCTCACATCCCAACCAGCTCCAGCGGGCACGTATACTCTTCCCTGATTTTCATATGCCCCGTCTCACACCCTGTTTTCCTCAACAGCCGGCAGTATATAATCCCTGACCAGCAGCCACCTGTTCTTCGCCTCCGGCACAAAACCGGACGCAATCGCCGCCACCAGGTTCCTGTCAGGAACCCAGCAAATCATGTTTCCTCCATCTCCCATGGCGGCGTGGACAGCCACTCCTTTTTTCTCAAACTGCCACCACATATAACCATAGCGGCTGAAGGTTCTCTTCACAGACTGACGGACCCATGATTCTGAAATGATACGCGCTCCATTCCACCTGCCCATGTTCAGATACAGAAGGCCGAGCCGAGCCATATCCCTGGGAGTCATGGTCAGCCCCCATCCGCCTGCGGTGACGCCGTCAGGATCGTGCACCCACCCCCTGACTCCTTCCCCAAACAGACTGTCACATGTATAGGTTTCCATGGGATAATCCGGAATCACCGTCATTCCAACAGGCTCAAACAGATAGCGGTTTGCAAATTCTCTGGTACTCATCCCAACCGCCCGCTGTAAAACCGCGGACAAAAGATGGGCTCCTGCCGTACAATATTGGAAATGCCTGCGGGGTTTATCGGTTTCCCTCTCATCCCTCATCATATCCAGGGTGAATCCCACCCAGTCGGGAGATGTACACAGCTGTTCCAAGGGTTCCTTCCATTCCTCAAAAGCATAGGGCACCGTCATAGTCAGCAGATTTTCAATGGTCACATTCCCGCAGTTCCTGTTATGTGTTTCCGAAACATACTCCGGTAAATACTCCATTATCCTCCGGCTGACAGACGGTATATATCCCTTGTCCACCGCAATGCCCGTCAACGCGGACAGCACGCTCTTAGTCACCGATGCCACATGGACCGGAACATCCGGTCCAAAGCCATGAAAGTACTCCTCACAGACAATACAGCCATTTCTGACCACCACGATGCCATTGGTATTTGCGTATTCTGATGTGATAACCGAACGCAGTTTTTCAGGTAATGCCCGGTCCATGCCCTGCTCCCCGGGATCTGTTGTCCGCCACTCCGGGACAGGCCAATTTTCATTTTGCATCATATAAGCTCCTTCACGTTTATAGGTACACCGGTGTATGAAAAAAGCATATAATGATTAAAAATGAAAAGCAAGAACATTTTTAAAAATGATAACAGGATACTATATAAGGCACTGCACGTCACAGGACATGATAATGGGGAATGATGTCCTCATAACTCCCATCCTTCATAAGGAATCCTCCTGGTATCACGCCCAACTGTGTAAATCCAAGCTTTTCATACAGATGGAGCGCCGAAGCATTACTCTTCACCACAGCGTTAAACTGAAGTATCCTGAATCCCAGCTTTTTCCCCTGCTCCATGCAATGCTTCACCAATGCCTCTCCGATATGGTGTCCCCGCAGCTGGGATTTAACCGCGTAGCTGGCATTGCAGATATGGCCGCAGCGCCCCACATTATTGGGATGGAGAATATACAGTCCCACGATTTCTCCTCCCCCACCGTCATACGCAATCCCTGTAAATGACTGCTCTGAAAAAAAACGGTTCCCTGTCTCTGCCGTAAGAAGCTCCAGCTGCGGAAATGCCGCTCCCTCCTCCACAATATGGTTCCATATCCTGACTGCATCTTCTGCGTCCGCCTCTGTATACTCCCGTATCCTGATATCCATATCTGTAAAATCCCCTTTCCTCTATGTAAAATCATTTTCCATTCTTCTTAAACCCTTACTCCGTTACTATAAACAATTGCAGGCGGAAAATCAAGGCACTCAACTCTGTTTTGCGGCATTGACGGTATTCTGAATGACGTTAAGAATGTCCTGTTAACATTTTCTAATACCTGCCAGTTGTTCAAAAGGACTGCGGCAACAATCCATTGCAGCAGTCCTCTTAACTTTTGTTTTTTATTTTCAGTTTTCTGTTCTTCAGCCTTTATCTCTCAGCTTCTGTCTTTTATCTCTTATCCCTCAGCATAACATCATGTGCCCCGCCTTCCACAATACTGGTGGAAGATACCAGGGTGATTTTTGCCTTCTCCTGGAGCTCCGGAATGGTAAGCGCCCCGCAGTTGCACATGGTGGAGCGCACCTTGCTCAGAGTGAGGTTCACATTGTCCTTAAGGCTGCCGGCGTATGGAACAAAGGAGTCCACGCCCTCCTCAAAGGACAGCTTCTTATCCCCGCCCATATCATAGCGCTGCCAGTTCCTGGCTCTGGCGCTGCCTTCGCCCCAGTATTCCTTCATGTAGCTTCCATTGACATTCACCCTCTTGGTAGGGCTCTCGTCAAATCTGGCAAAGTACCGTCCCAGCATGATGAAATCAGCGCCCATGGCCAGCGCCAGCGTGATATGGTAATCGTGTACAATACCACCGTCCGAACAGATGGGCACGTATACGCCAGTCTCTTTATAATACTCATCCCTGGCCTTTGCCACCTCAATCAGGGCCGTGGCCTGTCCTCTTCCGATTCCCTTCTGTTCACGGGTAATACAGATGGCGCCGCCGCCAATTCCCACCTTGACAAAATCAGCTCCTGCCTCTGCCAGGAACCGGAATCCGTCTCCGTCCACAACATTGCCGGCTCCTACCTTCACCGAATCCCCAAAATTCTTCCGGATGTAGTCAATGGTAATCTTCTGCCACTCAGAGAAGCCTTCGGAGCTGTCAATGCACAGCACATCCGCTCCCGCGTCCAACAGGGCCGGCACACGCTGTTCATAGTCCCTTGTATTGATACCTGCTCCCACCATATACCGCTTGGAGCTGTCAATGAGTTCGTTCTCATTCTTTTTATGGGTGTCATAGTCCTTACGGAAAACCAGGTACACCAGCTCCTGGTTCTTATTCACCAGCGGAAGGCAGTTAATCTTGTGCTCCCAGATAATATCATTGGCTTCTTTCAGGGTAGTGGACTCGTCGGCATAAACCAAATTATCCAGCGTTGTCATAAAGTCCTTTACCTTAGTGTCAGGTCCCATCCTGCTGACACGGTAATCCTTATTGGTGACAATGCCTAACAGCTTTCCGTTGGGCTGTCCGTCCGCAGTCACCGCAATGGTGGAATGGCCTGTCTCCTCCGTGATGGCCAGCACATCTGCCAGCGTCATATCCGGCGATACATTGGAATCACTCACCACAAAACCGGCCCTGTACCGCTTCACCTTGTGAATCATCTCAGCCTGCTTCTCAATGGCCTGGGACCCGTATATAAAGGAAATCCCGCCTTCCTGCGCAAGGGCAACAGCCATCCTGTCATCCGATACGGACTGCATGATGGCAGAAACCATGGGGATATTGATGGATATGTCCGGTTCTGTTCCTTTCTTATATTTTACCAGAGGCGTCTTCAGATTCACCTGGGAAGGGATACACTGGGTGGATGAATAGCCTGGAATCAGAAGATACTCGCTGAACGTGCGGGAAGGTTCCTCAAAATAGAATGCCATGTTATTTCTCCTTTTCAATTTTATATTTATTCTCCGCCGAACCTTGTAACTGGTACTATCATATCATGCCCCCATATCTTCCGTCAATCAATGAGCGGACGTTCTCCGTCATGTATTATCATATACGCAGCAGTTCCAGTCAGAGCGTCTCTTTGCCTGAAGTCCGGCCCGGCCGTCAGTCCATATATACCCGCGACCCGGTGGCACCCTTCTGCCCCTGGTATTTTCCATTGTATGGTTTCAGGGCTGTGTCATCCATTTCCGCAAACACAAGCTGGCCAACCCTTCGTCCTGCCTTCAGCTCAATGGCACATCGGTTTGCATTAAACAGTTCAAGGGTAATCTCCCCCTGAAAGCCCGGGTCCACCCAGCCCGCATTCTGTATGAACAGACCCAGACGCCCCAGGGAACTTCTCCCCTCCACAAAAGCAGTCAGGTTGTCAGGCAGGGAAACATACTCCATGGTTGTGGCAAGCACAAACTGGCCCGGAAGAAGGATGTATGTATCTGTATTTATGGTCTTGTACCTGACCTCATCCTTTAAAGTAATGACTCCCGTGGATAAATCCTCCACAATACTGAAGGTATTTCCCAGACGTATATCCACACTGGCCGGCTGTACCTGCTCTTTATCTAACGGCGTGATTGACAAGGTACCTGCCTCCAGCATTTTAAATAGTGTCCTGTCTGATAAAATCATAGTGTCTCCCTCCCATATTAAGCGTTACTATATTTTATCCCATAACCCCTGCGCCGGCAATATAAATTTACCAATCATTATTCTCCGGCTTCCATGAAAATAAACAGAGCCGGTTTTCCCCAACAGGAAAAACCGGCCCAATCTGCCGTCACTCTATTTACAGGGCATTATTCCGCCCTGCGTTATTCTGTCTTGCATTTTTCTGCCCTGCATTATGTCATCCAGCATATCCTTACACTCATCATATGAATCCACAATCAAATCAGCTTCACTTACATCCTGCTGGATTCCCGAGCCGCGGTACGCCGCCACCCGGGCTCCTGCCAGCCTGGCAGCGTGTATGCCCACAGCGGAATCCTCAAACACAATGCACTTACAAGGCTCCGCTCCCAGATAATCCATTGCCTTTTTATAGCACTCCGGATCCGGTTTGTGGTTGGCGCACATATCGCCGCATATGACAACATCAAACAGCGCGGTCATCCTCATCCGGTTCAGTGCAATCATAATCAGCCGGGTGGAGGTAGAGGTCACCAGTCCTGTCTTCATTCCCCGGCCCCGTATCTCCTGAATCAGGGATACCACCCCCGGCATGGGGCGGATACAGCTGTTTTCGTATGTATTTCCCACCTGCCGGCGCTTTCCTGCCAGGTCCTCTGCCGTGACCTTGACCAAAGACCTGGAAAGCAGGCTCTCGATTCTGGCTTTGTCATTGGTACCGATTAAAGCCTTCCGTTCATCATCCGTCAGTTGGATTCCAAAGGCCGACAGGGCCTTTTCCAGATATGCTGCATTGCTCTCCTCTGTATTTGCAATAACACCGTCAAAGTCAAACAGCACAAACTCCGTTCCCATAGGCGCTCCGTCTACAGTGCGAACAGCCTGCGGGCATTGGTCTGTATGTACGCAATCTCATCCCCGGAAAGGTCGCAGAAATCGCTGTTTTCCATGGAGCAGTTGGAATCCTGGACATACATCATCTTGGTATCCTTCTGGGTGATGGAATAGAACCAGCACTCTGCCGGCACATTATACACCTTCCCCTGCTCCATCAAAGTCAGTTCAATCTTAAACCCGTCATCCGCCTTCGCTGCGGTAATCAGAATCGCCTTTCCCGCTGCCAGAATAAACTGTTCATCCGTAGAATGATGGATTTCCAGGTGGGCAATACCGTCAATGTCATTGTCCGGCTTCCAGTTCTTGATACTGACAAGCCACTTTTCATTTTTATAAACACACAGGATACCTTCACCATTATTTTCATACACATCCGGTCTCATTATCATTTCCTCCTAATTATGAGCACTTAGCGCAGTGGCTGGTTATGAGCACTTAGCGCCTGTTCTTCAGACGCTTACGTGCGATACATGTCACTGGCACCTGGCTCCTATATTTCAGTCCTCCCAAGAACAGGCACGCCGTAGCCAAATGCCCCTTCTTTGGCGCACATTTTAGCCGCAAATGCAGCTCCCCTCTCCATTGCTTCCACCAGTCTTTCCTTCATGCGCTCCTCTGTACCCTCCACCACAGCACCTGTCTGCGAGGTTTCTAACAAAGAGCACAGGAAGGCTGCAAAGTAAGAATCACCTGCGCCCATGGTATCGATCACATCGTCCGCATGGACAGCGGGCGCATACAAAAAACTGTCATCATACAGTACATAGGATCCGTCCTCCCCAATGGTGCCAAGGACCACCTTAACTCCATAGGACTGTACCTTCTTCATCTCCGTTTCCCGCTCCTGCCTGGTCAAATGGGCGCAGGAAAGAATGGCCACCGTGACATACGGGCACACCTTCTCCAGATACGCGTCTGTCCATCTGGTGGAAAAATCATAGGCAATGGCAACTCCGGTTTCTTTAAGACTCTTTAAATCATCTTCGATGTAAGAATTCAAATTAGTATAAATCAGATTAAATTGGCTGATATACGCAAAATCCTCCTCTGTAAAATCATAGCCATACTCCCTGGCGACTCCTCCCTTATTGGAGCCCAGAAATACCCGGTCATTTCCTTTCAGTGTCACCAGGGCAAATCCGTTCTCACCCTCATGGCAGCGGCTATGGCTGTCGTCAATCCCTATCTGCTTCAGTGTATCCCGGACACATTCAGCCACCTGGTCACTGCCGTATTTTCCAAGGTAAGCGGTATAAGCCCCGTTGAGTTTGGCGTACACACATGTATTGACACACTGGCCCCCCGGGTACATCCTGCCTCTGGAAAGGTATTTATCACAGACATTATCTCCCACTGCAATTATTTTGTAATCCTTCATTTCATTTCCCGCTTTCTTTTATTTATATGGATTGAACTGCCGGATGATTTCCGTGGCCCGCTTCTTTCCCCTGTCCATACATTGGGATATGGATTCCCCCAGGCTTACGCCATAGGTAAATGCTGCGATATAGGAATCCCCGGCTCCCACCGTGTTCACCACAGGCACCTTCTCTGCTTCCTTTTCATAGAACCGGTCCCCGTCATAGGCAAGGCTGCCGTGTTCTCCTAACATGGCAATCACAGTACCGGTGCCCTTTTTTCTCACTTTTACCATGAAGTCCCTGATATAGCTGTCGTCCCGGTCATAAGAGAAAAATGCGTAGTCAAGATAGGGCAATATCAGGTCATTGCCCTCCTGCTCCAGCCGTTTGGAAAAATCATACACCCAAATCTGCCCGGGCTGCTTTAACTCCTTAATATAGCGGTCAATCCTGGACCAGCGCTCAGCGTATACAATATCAAAGGATTTCACAAATTCCAGGTCCTCTCCTGAAAGTTCAATCTCCTCCATGGCATTCCCTTCAAAGTGAAGATGCTTCTTATCCCCATCCACAATATCCATGGTGGCCATTCCGGTGGGGCGGTCCGCGCGTTTCAGCACGCGAAGGGCTATTCCCCTCTCCTTCAGGCGTTCTTCCAGAGCCATGGCAAATACGTCATTGCCAAGAATGGTCATCTCCGTCACATCACCGCCCAAATCCCGGTAATTAAGCGCAAAATCAATGCTGTTTCCGGTGAGGTAATACCGGTCCAGCTTATAGTACACATCAATGCAGTTATCTGCCATTGCAATTGCCCGCTTCATGTTCTATTCCTTCCTTTCCCCCACAGCGTATATCATATAATGGCGCATTTTGATTCCGTCGTATTCGCAGAAATAAATGTCCGCTGCATGGCCCAGCTTCAGCTCTCCCCGCACAATGGGAAATACACAGTGATTTCCTGTCAGCAGGGACTTCAGATGACCCGGTGTGTTTCCTCCGATGGTTCCGTATGTGGGCAGGTAATGGTTATGATGGTACGGATAGTCCTCCGGGGCAATGCGGCTTAAGCATTCCATAATGTCTTTTTCCACACAGTCCAGGCTTTCATTGACCGTGATGCCTGTGGTGGTATGCTCCGTGATCACATAGACCAGCCCGTTCTCAATCCCGCTTTCTTCCACAAACGCTCTGACCTCAGGGGTAATCTTAATCATCTCAAATTCCCGGTCCGCGCAGACAGCTGCTTCCTTTAGTTTGAACTCCATCTATCTATTCCTCCAATCCCCAAAGGGTATGCCCGGCATTTTTATGCATGTCCCAAAAACCTGAGGGCATTTTTATAATATATGTTCTCAAGGGTTTCGGAAGAGAACCCCAGACTGTCCAGTCCCCGCTTGCACCGGACAGGCCGGATTCTGGGCGAACCGGAGCCAAACATGATTTTACGGGAAATATTATGCTCCACCCACAGCTCCCCCATATCTTCCTTAAATACCTTATGGTATATCTGGTAAGGGCCGTCAAAATTCATCAGCGCCGTGCTTGTATAACAATTTTCATATTTCAGAAGAAGGGCGGCTGTCTCCTGGACCCAGGGCCATCCCACATGGGTCAGGCAGATATTGATATCCGGATATCTGCAGCATATCTCCTCAAAATCAGCTGGTCTGGAAAACCTTGAAAATGCCTGCTGTTCCAGGCTAAGTCCTGAGTGAAAGATAATCGGCCTGCCAAATTCCCTGCATATGTCATACAGAGGCGTCAATCTCTCATCATAGGGATACATGTGAAGCCTGGCCGTATTGACATACAACCCCTTCAGTCCCAGCTCTCCAAATGCACGTCTGAGTTCATCCGCCCCATCCTTACTTCCCGGATCCGCCGCCGCAAACCCGATAAAAAAATCAGAATCACAGGCTGCCAGCTGCGCTATCTCATCATTGGATATGGCTGGTTCCCCTGTTTTAGATGAATTGTCATCCGGCAGCATGAAAATCTTCTGTATATCGGCCAGGGCATACTGCTTCTTCAGCAAATCCATGTCCGAAGGTCCCATCAGATGATAATTCATCTCATCGCACCGTTTTCTGAATCTGTCCCTGTCCCGGCAGATTGGTCCAAAAAGCGCGGGGCGTATATGCGTATCTATTACCATGTCTGTTGCCTCCCTGTCTATCGCATTTCCAGCACAAAGGAACTGCTCCGGCTATTCCTTATCCATATGCATCCTGTGCATCAGTTCCCTGTTATTCAAATACAAATCCCTGTATATGGGATAGTTTCTCTGATAAAATTCATGGTTTTCCCTGTCCGGTCCAATAATTCTTCCCTCTGGAAGTTTCTCCTTAAGCTGGTGAAAATCCTTTAAACATCCCGCTCCCAGGGCCGCCAGCATGGCATCCCCATAGGAGGAACACTGGAATGTTTCCGGTATATGAAGGGGCATTCCGGTCATATCGCAGATAATCTGCATCCAGACATTATTCTTCGTACCTCCGCCGGCTGTTATCAGGGTATGCGGCGGAAGCCCCATTTCCCTAAACAGCATCAGATGCTGTAACGTGGAATATCCCACAGCTTCCAGCGCCGCCCGGTTGATATGTTTCCTCGTATGACTTCCCTTCAGCCCAAATATCATGCCTGTGGCCAGCGGGTCCTGTATGGGACTACGCTCCCCGTATATGTAAGGCAGAATCATCAGACCCTCTGAGCCGGGCTGAATTTCACCGGCTTCCCCTGCCATAACTGCATATGCATTTTTCCCGCCCTTACGTTCCATTTCCAGCTCTTCCCCATAAAAGGTATCCCGTACCCACCGGGTCAGTGTACCGGCTGCGTTGGTGCCGTCCCCCAGGCAGAACGTGCCTGGTATGGTAAATACCTTTCCGCCTTTTACAGAACCGTTTCCTTCGGAGGATATATAGTCCTGCACCATACGATCCACGCAGTAGTAATAAAACATGGATGAACCATACTGGAAAAATGCAGTTCCCGGTTCTGTCAGCCCCACGCTGATTGCCTCCGATGTGGAATCCCCGGTACCGCAGATAACCGGTGTTCCCTCTGCCAGTCCTGTCTGGGCCGCAGCCTCCCTGGTGACACGGCCTGCCACATCCGTGGAATATGCACAGGCCGCAATCTGGTCCGGCCTGCAGTAAAGTCCGCATTCCTCCTCATTGACCGTTCCGTCCGCCCGGTAAAGAGGCCGGAAGGAACCCTTGGCCAAAAACTGGTCTATCACATACCTGCCTGTCAGTTTTGCCGTGATAAAAGAACTTCCTGTGAGAAATTTATAGGTCCTTCTGTATACCTCCGGCTCATTGTTCTTAATCCACAGTATCTTCGTGGCCGTGTCGCCGGAACAGATGGGATGCCCAAACAGCCTTCGGACATCCCTGCCGTAATGCCTGGTGAGCCACTGTATTTCCTTGTCAGCCCTGGAATCAATGCCGTACAGGATGGCCGGGCGCAGCGGCCTGCACTGCTCATCCACAGGCAGGCAGTCCGTCCCCAGGGTGCTGGCTCCGATACAGCTTATCTGTTCCGGGGCAATACCGCCGGCTTCAATCAGGTGTCTGGATATCCCGCAGAAATCCCCCCACCACACCTTATCTGCATCATGTTCAAACCACCCCTGCCTTGGATGACTCATTCCATGGGCCATGGTATGTTCCGCTGTCACCCTGAAATCTTCCCCTATGAGCATTCCTCTGGATTCATAGGTTCCAATGTCAATTCCCATAAAATATTGTTTCAATCATCACATCTCCTTATGATTCCCCGCGGATCTCTTTGACAATTTCCATAAAATCACGGACCCGTTTTTCATCCACCCGTTGGTTAAAAATACCATCCTTTTTAAAGGCTGATCCAATGCATACAGCATCACAATGTTTCAGCTTTTCCCTTACATTCTGGTGATTGCACCCGGTGTTGCAGAACACCGGAACATTCTTCTGCTTCGCTGCCTCATGGACCCTGGACAGAACCACATCGTCAGGCTCTGCTCCCGCTGCTGCCCCTGATACGCAGAGGCCGTCTGCAAAATCCCCGAACATAATGGACCTGGCCACCACCTGGATATCCCGCTGCACAAGGTAGGCATCCGCCTCTGGATTCACCTTAAACAGGAGCTTAAGGTGCTCCATTCCCAGAGCCTTTCTGTGCCGGACGGCCTCTCCGCTGTTAGAGACATAGACCCCATACTCTCCCATATATGCACCTGAAAAACAGCTCCGCCCAAAGCGGGCGCCTGTTGCCGCCGCCAGGTCAATGGTCGCAATGGGATTCTTTACAACGTTGACCCCAAAAGGAACCCTGATTCTGTCCTTCAGCTTCCCGATTATGTATGCCATGGCAGATATAACGGCAATATCCGCCACCGGCTGGTACGGCAGGCTGAACTCGTTGGCAATAAGAATCCCATCCACGCCTCCATCCTGCAATGCCGTGAGGTCGTGGGCCGCATGGTCCAGCACCACATCCATGTCCCCGCAAAACCCCGGGTCCCCCGGAAGGGCATCCAGATGAAGCAGTGCGATAATGGGCTTATCTGCTCCAAACATGTCATGAATCCACATATCATATCTCCTCTATTACATCCCCTAATTCATGGGTATTTTTCTTCATCCAGGAAACGATGTCGTCGATAGCCTTATCCGGGTCACAGTAATATCTGCGGTCACAGATTTCAAATGAAACGGTTCCATCGTATCCTCTTCTCTTGATGGCATCGTAATACTCCTTCATAGGGAAATCCCCGTGGCCGGGAACCGTATGCCCCCTGTCATTGAAGTGTATATGCATAAGCCGTTCTCCCAGATGGTCGAAATAATCATCCACTGTCTCCCCGGCATACGTCATCTGGTCCATATCCACCATTCCAACGATGCAGGGGGAGCCGATTTCATCCAGCATCCCGGCTATGTCTTTGCTTGTAATCAGGACATTGGTGGTGGTGACCTTCAGCTCCTCCAGGAAAAGCCGGACCTGTTTCCTCTGGCAGTACACGGCCAGCTGTGCCAGCGACTCCCGGCAGTATTTCCACGCCTCTTCCCTGGGCTGGTCAAAATAACCGAAGCCTGTACTGATTTGGATGTTAGGGCATCCCAGGAACTCCGCCGTGTCAATGGCTCTCTGGTAATAGCGGATGCTGGACTGCCTTGTCACAGGATCCTGGGTACAGAAATTTACAGGATAAACACAATTTTCAGGCGTCATAGCCATTACCTTCAGGTTTCTCTGCCTGATATCCCGGTCCAGCTCAATCAGCCGGCTCAGGGAATAATCAAAAATGTTAAGCTGGGGCGCCGAGCAGTAAAGGTCGATACTGTCAAAGGGAGAGCTCTCCACTTTGTCCAGGAACTTTTTTATGGGATAACGTAAATAATGGTAATTCATTGGAGCAAATTTCATATAATGAGGCCTCCTTCTATATCACAAGCTGCGCTTTCACAAAACTGGCAGCACCGGAGCCTGTCATAAAACCCGTCACGGCTCCGGCTGCTGCCGGACTGCATTAAAAGATTACGCTTCCAAGAAGCAGGGCTGCCGCCACAGATACCACTGTACACACAAGTCCCGGTACCATGTAACTGTGATTCAGGACGAATTTTCCAATTTTTGTAGTTCCGGCCGAGTCAAACGCAATGGCAGCAACACACTGTCCCGAAGCGGGAATAAAGTAATTGGATGAGCAGGCAATCCAGCCAGCCACTATGATGTTAGCCGGAAGGCCCAGCGCAATACCGATTGGCACCATAATCATGGTTGTGGAGGACTGGCTTGTGGTAATGGCTCCCACAATGAATACAGCAATAATATAAATCCATGGATACTGGTTGGTCAGGGCCGACATATTGTCAGTGATGAAGGAGGACTGGTCTCCGATAAAGGTATTTACCAGCCAGCACAGGCCAAATGCCAGTACCACTGCGAACATACCTGTACGGAATACCGGCTGGTCCAGAACCTTGTCGCTGTCGAGCTTTGTGATAAGCACCATGGCTGCGGCTGCCACCAGCATAAAGATTTCAATAACAGTTGTCAGCGGTAATTTGTTTCCGTCAGCAAGTGTAGGTACAAGAGGCTTCACAGCGCCCAGCAAAACAATGCCTGCCATGGCAATGAGGAAGATTGCCACAGAAATCTTGGCTTCCTTTGTGGCAGGTCTTTCCTTCTTCTCTGCCTTTGTATAATCCTCTATCTGTCCTGCTGCAACACGGGCTTTAAATTCCGGGTCATCTGCCAGTTCTTTGCCCTTCTTGATAACTGCAAGCGCGCAGACCACGGTACCAACCAGAGTAGCAGGGATGCAGACAAGCAGCAGGGTAAAGATATTGACGGAGCCATAGCCTGTGGCCTCAGCCATAAAAGCAAGGACTGCCACGGTAGCCGCTGAAATCGGGCACGCTGTAATGGCCTGCTGGGATGAAACAATCGAGGCTGAGATGGGCCGTTCAGGCCTGACGCCTGTCTCAATGGCAATCTCATTGATAACAGGAAGAAGGCTGTATACAATGTGGCCTGTTCCGCACATGAAGGTGAAAATATAAGCCACAACCGGAGCCAGTACGGTAATCATCCTGGGGTTTCTGCGTAGTATCTTCTCAGCGATTTTAACAAGATAGTCCAGTCCGCCGCATGCCTGCATGGTGGCTGCCGCACAGATTACTGCAATCATAATCAGAATAACGGTAATCGGCGGATCGGAAGGTGTTACATGCAGTATAAATGTCATAATGAACATTCCTATTCCGCCTGCCATCGCCAGGAACGTACCACCAATTCGTACCCCCAGAAAAATGATAGCCAGAACGATAATCAATTCTATCCAAAACATAAATTATCCTCCTAATCCTTTGTAAAATGTTTCCCCTTTATGGTCTAAGAAATGATTCAATCTTTTGTTTTAAGAATGGTGCGCACATTCTTGGTAATACAAAAGCAATTCAGTTTTGTATTTCTTTGTATTGTTCTGTATTGTTTTGTATCTAATACAATAGTATATTCATTTAATAGATTTGTCAATTGCTATTTATCATTTTGTATATAATACACAGTTTTCAGCATTATTTTTGTGCATATTATACATCTTGGCCTGTATCAAATATATCGCCATTACAAATATGTTTAAATACATTTAAATACATTTGTCCCCTAACCATTTGTCTGCCGCCGTTTTTTCGCGTCTTCCATCATCAGTCCATTATCCTATGCGCTCTGAATACCATGCAAGCGCCCTTCTCATGGCATCTTCCGGATTCATGACATATCTCCTGTCCAGTATTTCCAGCCCCAGATACCCCTTGTAGTCAAAGGCTTCCAGGGTATGAAGCGCCTGGTCCAGATTCAGGTTTCCATCTCCCGGAACCAGGTGCCCGCCGGGATTTCCGTCCACGAAATGTACATGGGCCAGGTTCTCCCTTCCCAGAATTCCGATGAATGTTTCAAATGTATCCACTCCCGTGGTGGCAATCACATCCGTATCCCCAAGGCCTTTGAGGGCCGGACTTCCCACCGTGCGCAGCAGGCGAAGGAGCTGGCTTGCCTCATTGCAGATATGAGTGCTGTATTTTGTGAATGGTTCCAGAGCCAGGGTAACGCCCTCGCTTTCCGCTTTCCGGCAGATTTGCGAAAATGAATCCGCAGCCCATTTAAAGGCATCTTCCCCATTCACATCCAGATAGGCAAACCCGGTGGATACCACCATGCAGCTGCAATCCAGGCACACCGCCGCCTCTATGTGCCTTTGAAAGAAATCCACGGTCCTGTCACGGTATCTCTTATCCGGATGGGAGACACTGATGGGATAAACACATTGCTCAGGCGTAAAACAGGCAATCTTCAGGTGATGGTCCTTAATGGTCCTGTTTAATTCACGCAGACGTCCCCCATCAAAATCCTCCAGATGCAGATGAGGCCCGGAAGCCCACAGTTCAACAGACTGGAATCCCAGACGGTTTGCGGAATCCAGGAAGTAATCCAGCGTATATCGTTTGTAATGGTAATTCGCTGCGCAGAGCTGAGAAATTTTCATACATTTTCCTCCTTGTAGAGCAAAATACCCCGCAGTACGCTGCGGGGTTTGGGCCCCGCGGGCAGAGATCCGGGCCGTATACGGCTTAAAGCGTATTAAAAAATACTCCGGCACGCTGCCTTCGCGGGAATGAATATCTTATCGTTTTTTCGCTGTAGCTTAATACTCCACTTTCCACATGTAGCGGCGTGTCACAAGCGGATGCTCACGCTTTTCTGCAAGGGCGTGGTTGTAGATTGGATATACGTTATTAAACAGGGAGTGGTTAAAATAATCCACCACAGAAGCATCAATGGTAGAAAGGCCCAGCTCCTTTGCGTCCAGGACTTCAATCCTTTTTGCATAGGTACGAAGGAACTTTAAGGCCCGTTCATCCAGCGGACGGGTGGAGCCCTCCGAAATCTGAAGCATAAACGGACGGTTTGCATCTGTTATCTCAAACGGACCGTGGAAATACTCTCCGGTATGGATGCTGCTGGAATCCAGCCACTGCATTTCCATGAAAATACAGATGCTCTCCATATAGGCAGCGCCGTAAGCAGCCCCGCTTCCCATGGTATAGATTACAGGATCGTTTTTATACGTTTCGGCAAACTCCAGGGCTCTCTCTGCAACATGGGCACGTGCATTCTTAATGATATTGCTAATCATGCCCAGGCCCTCCTGGAACTTGTCATAGTTTTCATAGCCTTCTGTCTGCGCAGTCAGTTCAACCGCCACCAAAAGAGCACATATGGTTTTCTCCCCCGCATAGTCAATATCGCCTTTAAGATGGTCCGGGCTGGCGTCAAACGCATAACGGATGATGTAGTCGCCAAATTCTATAATTTCCGATTCCTCAAGCCAGGTCAGAACAATGACAGCAGCTCCCTTTTCTTTTCCCAGCTTTGCTGCCTCAATGGTTTCCGGTGTATTGCCCTTGTGACATGCCAGGCAAATGATAGAATTTTCCCCAAAGTCCCTGGGGGTGCTGTGAACGAATTCATTGCTGTTAATCCAGGCGGATTTTATGGAAGCACACTCCTTCTCCATAAATGTCTTAGCCGGATAAAGAGCTCCCAGTGACCCTCCGCATCCCACAAAATACAGGTTCTTTACCCCGCCCTTTGATTTCTTCGCTTCCAAAATTTCAGCAATAATATTTTTGATATCCGCGCCAAAGTATGCCATTGTCTCAAATCTCCTTTGCATATTGTTTTTAATTGTTTCTATGTTTATGATAATACAATATAATACTTATTGTCAATAACAAATTTAATTTTTTGCAATTATATACAATCAGGCCAATTTGTATTATAATATAACTGAGTATTATAACTTAAGGGTAACGCGGAGGATATATATGGAACTAAATAATACAATTGCTACCCCTCTATACAAGCAACTGGAGGAAAAGCTGCAGAAAGAGATAGAAACCGGCGAGCGGCCTGCCGGAAGCCGGCTTCCCACAGAGAACGAATTAAGCGAAACATATAATGTAAGCCGTGTCACGGTCAGGAAAGCTCTGGCCGGACTATCTGAATTAGGTTATCTTTACCGCAAATCCGGGAAGGGAACATTTGTCGCAGAAAAAAAGATTCAGCGGGGTATCACCAATGGGGTTTTAAGCTTCACCGACATGTGCCGTATGATGAATGCATCCCCCGGTGCCAAGATCACGAAAATAGCCCTGGAGGATCCCACTGAAAAAGAGATGGAGCTGATGTCCTTAGACAAGGACGAAAAGATACTGGTGTTAGAGCGAATACGGTATGCTGACGGAAAACCGGTCCAGTTAGAGCTGAATAAATTTCCTGAGTCTTTTTCCTTTTTATTCAGCGAAAATTTAAACGACAGTTCCCTGTATGAGATTCTGAAAAAACATAATATAATTTTAGACCATTCCCAAAAAACCCTGGACATCGTATTCGCCACCTCAAAAGAAGCCAAAGCCCTGGGAATTTCAAGCGGGTACCCCCTTTTGAGGATAGAAAGCGTTATACACGATGTGGATAACACGATTACGAACCTCTGCCGCCAGCTCTGCATTGGTGACAAGTTCAAATTTATTATTTAAGAAGGTTTTCACGCAAAAGGCGCCCATAACCGCTGGCAGTCAGCTGTAATGGGCGCCTTTTCATAAGTTTGTTTTATTGGTTTTTCTGCTTGTTTTATTGGGTTTTCTGTTTAAAAAGGTTTTCTGTTCTTAGCAGATCTTCTGTCGGCATTTGTGACTGTCAGTTCTTCCGGATATTCTTATTCACAAAATCATCTGCAAACCGGTAATACATCTTTTTTGGCATATACTCTGCCATGGCCTTCACAAGTTTTCCGGCCTTATCAGGTACACAGACAATACTGCCTTTTTCAAACTCCTTCATGGCCTCATCCACTACCTCCCCAGGCTGACGGAATCCAAACATACCCTTTCTCGTCTTATCCACATACATTCCGTTATTTTCGTGAAAATCCGTATCCACAAAGCCCGGACACACGGCCTGAACCCGGATTCCCGTGCCCATGAGCTCCATGTGAAGCCCTTCAGTCAATGTGACGATGAAGCGTTTTGCAGCGGCATAGGTGACATTGCCTGGCACCACTGCAAATGCCCCGTCCGACGAAATATTAATGATAATGCCTTTATTTCGCTCTTTCATTCCTCTCAGGACATAATGGGTGATTTCTGCCACAGCAATTGTCTGAAGATAAATAAGACGCTTCAATCCATCTATATCCGTATCACTAAATGAGGTTCTGAAACCAAAGCACGCATTATTCACCAGTACATGAATCTCCCTTCCCTCTAACGATGCAAGCAGCTTTCTTACCCCGTCCTCCTGAGCAAGATCTACCAGTATCACAATTACCTTACACGCAAACTTATCCCTGATTTCCTGAGCTCTCCTTTCAATCACTTCTTTTCTCCTGCCGGTCATGATTAAATCATATCCTTTTCCTGCGAACCACTTGGCATAAGCCAGCCCCAGACCGCTGGTTGCCCCTGTTATCAGTGCATAATGTTTCAATCTTCCGCCTCCTTGATTAAATGAACATTGTTCATTCATTATTTAAAAAAAGAAATTCCCGAAACACCGGCAACGGGAATCCTTCTCTTATCTGCCGTCCTATTTACCATTCCAAGCGCGCTTACGCTTCTAAAATACATTTCATAATCATGCGGATGCCCAACGCTTTCTCAGCCGTTGACAATCCATCGTTCTCCAGGACAGGAACCGCGCCAAAGAGCATGTATGACGCTGTCAGCAGTATATTCCCAACCCTCGTGATTCCATTTTCATTCATCTCCCGCAGCTTTTCCTCCATATACGGTTCAATGGTCTCACACAGCTTAACCGACATAAGCATCTGAAGATCGTGATTCTCCTTTTTATGAAAAAAATGATGATACTTTTCCTTTCCATCTGTTTGAATAAACAGCTGTTCCATTTTGTCCAGGAAACCATCCAGCGAATCATCCTTCTCTTTCAGACGTTCAATCATGGTATGCGTAATATCCTTTACATACTGCTCAATTGCAGTATCATACAGCATCTGCTTGGACTCAAAATACCGGTAACACAGTCCCGGCACCACATGCATGGCTGCCGCAATATCTCTCATGGTAGCTGCCTCATACCCCTTTTCCATAAAAACAGACATGGCCGTGTCCAATATTTCCTGTCTGCGGACCTCCGGTTCCTTGGATATTCTGGCTGTCTTGCGTTCCATCTGTCAATCTCCCCTTTTCTGAACAGAATCCTTCTGCTTAATACTCTGTTTTCGTTAGTCAGCAGGGTTCCATACCTGTTTCCCAACAAGCTGACCGTCTGCTATATACATAGAATATCACTCCATTGAACAAAAGTCAATGAATTATATTCATTCATCAGATCGAAAACTGAGAAATTATTACTTTTTTTGTTCTATTTTTATTCCATCTTTAAGATTCTATTTCCATTTCATGAATATCGCTATATTCCATTTTTTATATGATATACTCTGTTTATGAAACATACATATCCTGATTGCATGGATATGATACCATAATTTCAAGGAGGTTGCGATGGATTATCTGGGTCTGATTCCTTTATTTGTTTTAGGTCTGGCCATGATTATAAAGCCGGAATATCTCTGGGAGGTTGAACATATTTTCGCAGTGGACGGCGTAGGGCCAACCGGTCTTTATTTGACATTTATCCGGGTCAGCGGGACATTTTTTATGATTTGTTCCGTGGCTGCCGCACTCTATGTATTGCTTCCGTAGAGGTGAGATTGATATATGATACGAGCTTGGAAAGGCCGCGGATTTAAAAGTCTGCAGCCTTTTTCAGTCCTGTCCCCTTCCAACTTTCTTCCTTTAATCTTTCACCATAATACTTCAAATTCACTCCACTCCTCATATGCTGATACAGAAAAACTATATCCTTAACTAACATACATGTTTCACACAAAGTTCAAAATTCCCTCCCCAGGCTTCATGTTATAATAGACTTATTCCAATGAACCACAGGAGGGATTCCATGCGCATATTAGTGATTGAAGATGAGAAACGGCTGGCATTTACTCTGGCTGACATGATAGGCGGGGCAGGATATTATACAGATGTCTCCCATGACGGGGCAGAGGGACTGGAGCTTGCACAAACCGGCATTTACGATGCCATTGTCCTGGATGTGATGCTTCCCGGAATGGATGGATATAAGGTTCTGAAAAACTTAAGAAGCACCCGCAACATGACGCCGGTGCTCATGCTGACTGCCAGGTCGGAGCTTTCGGACCGGGTGAGGGGATTAGATGCCGGAGCCGACTACTATCTGACAAAGCCATTTGCCACCGAAGAATTCCTGGCCTGTCTGCGCACCGTGCTAAGGCGCCACGGAGATATTGCGCCCGACACTCTGACCTTTGGCGACCTTATCCTCACACCCTCCATGCCTGAACTTATCTGCGGAGAAAACAGTGTGTCTTTAAGCGCCAAGGAACTGGAACTAATGAGCCTGCTGATACAAAACAGCAGTCAGTATCTCCCCAAAGAAACCATACTCCTTAAGGTCTGGGGATATGACGCCAATGTGAATTCCAACAGTGTGGAGGCCTACATATCATTTCTGCGCAAGAAACTCTCGCTGCTGGGATCCTGTGTTTCTATCTCCGTCATGAGAAACATTGGATATAAGCTGGGGGTGTCCCTATGATACGAAAACTCAGATGGAAATTTTCAGCCATCATGATGACCATTGTCGCTTTTCTGCTGGCCGTCATTTTCATAACGCTGTACTACACAACAAAAGCAAACTACGTTCAGCGGAGCATGGGCACCCTGCATTCCGCCATGCTGGAAAATTATCCGGGCAGTATGCGGGAACAGGCAGGGCAGCCGCCCTCTGCGGGCCAGCGTCCTCCCTCCCGCCCCCGCAGGCAGGAACTTCCTCTGATGGTGGTTGATATAAGGCAGGGCAACTATACTGTAGTAAAGAACCAGCTTCCAGATATAGAAAGCCAGGAGGCCGAAACCCTGATATCCCTGGCGGAAAGCAAGGGCGGTGAGTCCGGTACCTTAAAAGACCTGCACCTGCGTTTTCTCCGGGGAAAAACCAAGCCTGACCAAACAGTGCGGTATGTATTCGCCGATATATATGAGGAACAGAATTCACTCTATTGGCAGGTGATTCACTCTTCCATTATCGGAGCAAGTTCGTTTGCTGTCTTTTTCCTGTTCTCCATCCTTCTCTCCGGATGGGCTGTGAAACCAGTGGAGATTGCCTGGCAGCGGCAGCGCCAGTTTGTTGCGGATGCCTCTCACGAATTAAAAACACCTCTCACCGTCATCCTCTCCAATGCCGATATGCTTGAAAAAGACCGCGATATACCGAAGGGACAAAACCGGCAGCGGATAAGCCATATAAAGGCTGAGTCCCTGCGGATGAAACAGCTGATAGAAAGCCTTCTCGCCCTGGCCCGGAGTGACTCAGGACAGGAGTCTGCGGTCTGCGCACCAGTTGACCTGAGCTTTATTGTAAACAGCAGTCTTATGGCCTTTGAGCCTCTGGCTTTTGACATGGGTAAACACATCACCTATGATATCGAAGCTGCACTTCATGTAAATGGAGATGATAAAAAACTCCGGCAGCTGACAGACATTCTCCTTGACAATGCCTGCAAATACAGTCAGGATAACGGCTCCATCTGTGTTACCCTGAAAAAGACCAGCGCAAAAGAGGCGCTCCTCACTGTCTCAGATGAGGGGGCGCCTCTCACGAAAGAAGAAATCAAACACCTGTTTCTCCGCTTTTACCGCGGAGACACTGCCCGCAGCAATATCCCCGGCTACGGCCTCGGACTTTCCATTGCCCAAAGCATTGTATCTGAGCATGGAGGAAAGATTGAGGCCAGCACGGATGGTTTCGCAACAAACTCATTTATAGTTCGGCTGCCCATACAGGAATAAGAAAGTATTCCCGGCCACCCGGCATGCTTCAAGGCTTCGGCTTACTCCATGCTACCGCTGCTTCCCAGAACATGGATACCTTCCGGCAAGCTCTCTTCCGGCGAATTCCCCGCCAGCAAAGTCTCCTGTATTACAACAACGGAGGCTTTGCCGGAAACATTTCCGGCTCCTTCCGATTCTGATTCACTGCCAATATTATCTGCGTTTCCCGCTTCCGGCTGCATTTTCCGCCTTCCCTCCCGGCTTCCTCCAGCATTCTCTCCTTCTCTACCTTCCTGTGTTCTTCCGAAGTTTTCCTCCCCGGTTCCTGCTCCCGGCCTTTCTTTTAACTTTCCTTCTCCACCGCCTGGGATTCTTCTAAAACCTCCGCTGGAAGGCGTGCCATACTGATTCAGGATGCCATCCACCGCCATCTGAATATCCTGTTCTCCGGCCTCTATGTAATAAGTCTCCCCTGTTTTTAATTCTGGCGAGCTGAAAAGCAGAGCCTCAAAGGGCTTTGAAATCTCTGTTTCCGTCAATTGATTTCCCAGCCCGTCCTTTATTGATATGGTTGTTCCGGCATCCTGCATTTCATCAAAGTAAACCATCAGCATGGGCTGGGATGAATTCTCAGAAAACGTCTGGAACATTCCCGCACTTCCCACAGCCAATATGGTTCCTCCTGAAATGGTTCCCGTACCATTGTAATCCAAAGCACCATTTCCCCCTTCTGCCGGGCCTTCTGCGAGGACGGTACCTCCCTCCAGATACAGGTCTCCATTGGAGTCTATACCATCCCCGGAAGCATTGATCTTCACGTTTCCTCCCGTAATACGGATATAAGCCCCTTCTGTTGCACCAAAAGAACCGCCGGCTGCATTTGGACCGCCGGATGTATCTGTACCCCGGGCTGCATTAATTCCATCATCCTCTGAGTTAATCTGAATGGTTCCTCCAGTGATTTCCAAACAGAGCCCTTCCAGTCCCTCGCGGCTTTGTTCCACGATTATGGTTCCGCCTGAGACTTCCACCAGATTATCACTGTGAACTGCATCGTCGCCTGCGGACAGCGTCAGCTCACCTGAGAACAACCTTACATTCTTGCCGCTGTGTATACCGTCATCCTGAGCATTTATGTCAATGATGCCGCCTGTAACCTCAACCAGCGTTTCGGCCAGTATTCCTTTCTTTCCTGCAGTGATGGCCGTGGTTCCTCCGGTGATTCTCACATATCCCTTGTCTTCTTCCCCATTATTATTTGACTGTATCCCGTCGCTGCCTGCTGTAATGGTAATCTCTCCGCCGTTCACCTCTACGGCGTCCTTTCCTTTCACGCCATCTTCCGCCGCCTCAATGACATAGGTACCGGAATTAATGGTAAGGCGATCCTTTCCCCGTATACCATTCATATAATTACCGCTGACTGTCAGCATGCCGTTCCCCTCAAATACCACATCATCCTTGCTGAAAATGGCTGCATCCGGCTCGTCCTCCCCTGTCTGTGGATAAGTATATGTATTTCCGTCAGATACCCTGTTTTCTGTCCTATCCTCCAGGACAATGGTCAGAAGTCCGCTTTGGCTGGCATAGATTGCGGAATAATCCGCACTTGTAATGGAAACGCCGTCCAGTATCAGACATACTTCATCCTCCTTTCCCGCGTCCACCACCACGCCTCCCCCTGTAATGTTTCCTGTCAGGCGGTATGTTCCGGAAGATGAAATAGTGACATTGGCCCCGTCAGCCGCAGCCCCTGTCCCTTCAATGGCCACTGTTGTTCCATTTCCAGTGATTCGTGTTTCCTCTCCATCACCAAAGGAACTGTCTGCATCTGTCCGGTTTGTGTCCTGCGTCCCTGCCGCTTCCTGGATGCCTGCTGTTTCCGATGTTCCAGCGGCTCCCGCCTTACTCCCATTCTGCCCGGCTGTCTTTGTGCATCCGGCAAGAAACAGAACACCGGCCAGTCCGGCCGCTATTCCAAATATCTTAAGTTTCCTGTATTTCAGTCCATTTCTGCCCATATGATTATCCTCCTATAATTCATCCCTGCCATCCGGCAGCCGGCCGCAGACAATGGTAAGGTTCCCATTTCTGCACCGTATTTCATCCAGCATGTTCTTTTCAATAAATTCCGACTTTAAATCCACCTGGTAGCACAGTTCATAGAGACTGCCCATATTCACGGTCCTGACCCGCACAAGCTCTGACTTTTTAGTATACTTCGCAAATATATCGTCAAAAATCCCTGAATAGTCCAGATTTTCCGGTATCGTAATTTTCAATTCCTTTCTCCCGGCCCTGCCTGCCGGAAGGGATATCAAAAGGATGGTAATTCCGCCAGACACAATCATCAAAAGCATAGCGGTTCCCAGATACCCCATTCCAGCGGCCAGACCCAGAGCCATGGCCAGGAATATACTTCCAATCTCTCTTGCATTGCCGGGCAAGGACCTGAACCGTACCAGACTGAACGCTCCCATGACCGCCACTCCGGTACCCAGGTTTCCGTTTACCAGCATGATCACGGTCTGGACCATAACAGGCAGCAGGACCAGAGTAAGAATAAAGCTTCTGGAATACTGGTTCCTGTATGTATGAACCACAGCCAGCACTGCCCCCAGCATTACTGATGTAATGGTACAGAGTAAAAATTGTCCCATTGTAATACCGGTATTTACAGTTTCTGTCAACACACTCTCAAGCACAGATTCTACCTCCCTCTATAAATATCCCTTGATACAGGTACTCTTTATAATAGGCACCATATTTTGAATAAGACACCGGAAAAAGCCCCATATCGGAAAAAAGCCTGCTCATCCATAACGGCATCGCCCCAGGAATTTTCACCTCCATCAGAATTTGGTCCTTATCCAAAAGCATTGTTCCATAAACTCCATTCTTCAGATCCAGTCCGCTGCACCTGCAGCAAATATTCCGGTCAAAGGTAATTCTTAATTCTTCATTGCCCTTTCCGTAATATGCCGCCCGGTCATAGGCCACAAAAGCCGCGGGTTTTAAGTCATACCGATTCAAAACATAATCTATTTCCTTCAATATCTGGCTCTCCTCAATCCGCCGGATTCCATAATACAGATACTTTCTCGCCTGGCAGAGAGGCACTGGTATCCGGCGTTTGTACACCACCCCGTCAAACTTTTTCTTTAATTCCGCATATACCACGCTGGTGTCCGTCGCCTTCCCATATGCCCTCAAACGCAGCTTTTCTTTATATTCCGGTTTTTCAATGGATTGTCTGACCAGCTGGAAATCCGGTGTATCAAAGTAAATATTGGATATGGTATATTCCCCATAATGGTCTGTATCCATCTGTCTTTCCAGAGCAGGCATCAAAGCATCATACTGTTTTTGGGTGAGCATATATTTTTTCTCGTAGCGTTTGAATATTTCCTGAGTCATACACATGGCCTCCTTCATCTTTTATGGCTTTTATCCTAACAGCCCAAGCTGAAACAAACCTTAAAAAAATCCTGGAAACCATGAGCTTTCTGTGAACGGTCCGGGGATTTTCTGTGAACTGACAGGCGGTTTTCCGGAGATTTCTATCAAATGCCGAAATATCTCAATAAACCATCAAGTTTGCATAAGACTATCCCCGATTACAAACCAAGCAAATATCTTTTAAAATACGGGTGCCGCTGTTGTGGAAGTCAAAAAACACCGCCGGGACTCCATCCATTCCCGGCGGCTTTCCTCTCACCATCTGCTTACAGACTCCAGTTCAGGCTCTTACCCTGAAGTTCTGCCATGTGATGGTATATCCCTTTCTTCTCCAACAGTTCCTCCGGCGTACCCTGCTCCGCCACATAACCATCCTTTAGCACCACAATCCGGTCTGCGCCTGCCACAGTCCTCATCCGGTGCGCAATAATCAGCACAGTCTTATTCTTGACCAGATTGGATATGGCCTGCTGTACCAGAGTCTCATTTTCCACATCCAGAGACGCCGTGGCCTCATCCATGAGAATCACGGGGGCATTCTTTAAAAGGGCCCTGGCAATGGACAGCCGCTGCCGTTCCCCGCCAGATAAGGCAGAACCATTTTCCCCAATCCGGGTCTCATATCCGTTTGGAAGACGATGAATAAATTCCTCACACTGGGCTGCCCTGGCCGCTTCCATCACCTCCTGGTCAGATGCGTCTTTGCGTCCCAGACGGATGTTCTCCATGATGGTATTGTTAAACAGGACCACATCCTGGAATACAATGGAAAAGCTTCTAAGCAGGGTCTCCGGCTCTATCCCGCTGATATCCGTACCTCCCAGCGTAATCTTTCCTCTGTCAATATCCCAGAACCTGGCAGCCAGTTTTGCACTGGTAGATTTTCCGCCTCCTGACGGCCCTACCAGAGCTGTCACCTGTCCCTGTCTTGCTGTAAATGACACATCCTTTAAAACCTGTTTCCCCTCTTTATAGGAAAATCCCACATGGTCAAATACAATATCATATCCATCGTACGCAGCTTCCCTGCTTCCCTGCTGAACAGGCTGCTCCTCAATCCCCTTCATCCGTTCCACCACCAGTAAAGCAGAGTACACAGCCGACAGGTTCTGCAGACAGCCGGTAAGAGGTCCGTACAGCCTGGTGGACGCCACCATAAACATGAGGAACATCATAAAGCCGATGGAATGGGATGACAGAAGAGCAGCTCCCGCCAGTACCGTGGTAGCCATGCCGACTTTCAGGAACATCTGGGACGCTGTGACCATGGTGCCGTTTAACAGTTCCAGACGTATGGTGATGGATTCCACGTTCAGAATCTTCTGGTCCAGCCCCCTCAGATGCTCCTCCTGCTGGTTGTTGGCCCTGATGTCCTGGATATTCTCAATGCACTCCTGGATTCCGTCCGAAGCAGCGATTTTCTTTCCCTTCTGCCTGCGCTCCACCCGGTCCACCATGGGTCTTGTACCTGCTGCCAGAAGAAAGGATATGGGAACCACCCACAGCACAGCCAGCCCCATCCGCCAGTCAGCCGCCATAAGACACACTCCTATGATCGCCGTGGATAGGAAGGCCCCTATGAGTTCAGGAATAAAATGGGAAAATGCCTTTTCAATAAACGCGCTGTCCGCCATAATGGTGGTGGTCAAATCCGCCAGATCCCGTTTTCCAAAAAAAGACATGGGCAGGGTTCTGAGCCTCTCCGCCAGACGAATACGCATATTGGCGCTTTCCGTATAGGATGCCACAAAGGTGGCGTCATACTGGATTCTCCAGAAAATGAATATTATAACCAGCAGTACAATGCAGGCTGCCACATACCCGGCCATTCCCAGGGAAGGAGCCTGAATCCCCACCAACGGGCCCAGAAGCCGTTCCATAAAGAGGAACAGGATGCCCATGGGGAATATCAGCCCCATATTGGTGAGAGCACAGGAAAATATGGCCTTTGTCAAATCCCTTCCTCCCTGTTCGCTCAAGGCGAATTTTTTCTGCAGATACTTGCTCATGCCTTTCCACCTACCTTCCACTCTGCTGATGTCTGATAATCCTTCCACATTTTTGCATACAGCCCCCTGGCCTTCAAAAGTTCATCATGGCTTCCCTGTTCAGCCACACGGCCTTTCTCCATCACGAAGATACGGTGAGCCCGGCACACCGTAGACAGCCTGTGGGCGATCATTATCACGGTCTTGCCCTCCACCAGCTTCTCAAAGGCCAGCTGAATCAGATATTCATTGTCAGGGTCGGCAAATGCCGTGGCCTCGTCCAGGAGCACAATGGGAGCGTCCTTTAAGATTGCTCTGGCCAGTGCAATTCTCTGCATTTCACCGCCCGACAGGTACACCCCTTTGGTTCCAACCACCGTATCCAGACCCTGGGGCATCTTCTTAATAATGTCCTCACATCTGGCTGCCTTCACGGCCCCCATGACTTCCTCCTTATCTGCCTCCGGTTTTGCCGCCCGTATGTTGTTCATCAGACTGTCCTTAAATAGATGGCTGTCCTGGAATACAAAGCTGACCCTCTTCATCAGTTCTTTTGTCTCCATCTCCCTCACATCCACACCGCCGATACAAATGCTTCCCTGGTCCACATCAAAAAACCTTGGAATCAGGCTGACCAGAGTAGTCTTGCCGCTTCCGGAAGCCCCTACAATAGCTGTGGTGGCTCCCTGCGGCACAGTAAGAGACACATGCTCCAGAGCGTTTACACCGTCCTTGTTATAGGAAAACGAGACGTCCTTAATCTCAATCCTGTGATTTTCAGGCTTCCTGGGAGCTGCGGGCTCAGAAAGAGGCTTCTCTCTGATAACATTCAATATTCGCTCCAGCGCGTCATTGGCAGCCATGGTATTTTCACTGGTCCACATGATTTTGTCCATCATGGTCACGCAGACAGGTGTAAACAGGATATAGAAAACCAGATCCAGGGCCATGGTCACAAAACCCTGCCCGCCCGCCGCATCCCCTGCCAGAAGAAGGCCCGCAGGTATGAGAACGGCAAATATGCTGTTGATGCTGACCGAATAACAGCACATGGGAATTCTGAGGGACAGGGTATAATTCACAGCCCAGTTCTTATAGCGAATGATGGAATCATGAAAGCTCTTAAAGGAAAAAATGCTCTGCTGGAATGTCTTTACCACAGGGATTCCGCGCACATACTCCACGGCCTCGCTGTTCATGTCCTCCAGGGCATTCTGGTACTGCTTCATGCACTCTGCCATTCCCGTCCCCATCATCCTGCTGAGGAAAAATGTACCCACCGCCATGGGAATGAGGCTGATAAGGCCAAATCTCCAGTCAAACACCAGAAGAAGTACCAGCACTGCCGCCGGCGTCACCAATGCTCCCGCCAAATCCGGTAACTGATGGGCCAGATAAGTCTCTGTCTGTCCTGCCCCGTCGTCAATGATACGGCGCAGTTTTCCGCTTCCGGTCCCCCTCAAATAGCCAATGGGCAGCTCTGCCAGGTGGTGAAGGGCAGCCGTCTTCATATTTCTGGCTGTCCGGAAGGCCGAAAGATGGGTACACATAAGAGCCCCAAAATAGATAAGCATGCTCAGAAGTGAGGAAGCCACCGCCATCCACCCCCAGTAAACCAGCGTTCCGCCGGCCAGTCCTCCCGGCCAGTTCAGGACCGCCAGCTTTATCACCTTCCACATGCACAGATACGGCACCAGCGCTATAACCGCGCTGATACCTGACAGAATGCATCCTGTCACTGTAAGGTATTTATACTTCCCTGCAAAGGTCATCAGAGTCACCTTACCTGTATCGGGAAGCCGTGTCATAATATGTTTCCTGCTGCCATCCACTTTTTCATCCTCCTTTTCGTTAGTTTCAACTAACTCATTGTTTTAAAAATAAGGCTGTCAGGCTTCTGCCTTCCGGCTTTCCGCCCTCAAGCCTCATCTCTTACTCACCCAACTCCATGATTCGCACCCAGCCCGCATGCTGAAAACGGCTTAATGTGACAGCACAGGTAATTGCCTGTTCTCTCGGCAGGTCGTGGGACACAAATTCATGGAGCTGCTGGAAAAAGGACCTGCACAGAATATGAATCAGTGTGTTGCTCATTCCTTCAGCCGAATGTCCCAAAGATTCCATAGCTTTTATAAAATCCCGGCAGGACTGCTCCTCCACCGCGGCCAGCCTGTCAAAATAACGGTCCCTGGCTTCCTGGGCGCCGCAGCAAAGAAGCAGCTTGAACACCTCAAAATGATCATAGATATAATTCACCATCCAGGGTATGTACTGCTCTGTAATCTCATTCAGCCTGGCTGGCTGCTGTTCAGGCGGCAGCGCAGCAAAGTCCCTGTGCTCTTTACGGTACAGATCCAGCAGTTCCTCCGCCGTATCTGAGGTTAGCGCGTCAAACAATGCTTTCTTCCCCGGAAAATAACCGTATATGGCTCCGGTTGTCACCGATGCCTCCTTTGCGATTCTCCTGAGCGACGCTTTCTCATATCCATATGTGAGAAATTCCTTCTTTCCTGCCTCCAATATGGCAGTAACCGTACCGTTGTACCTGTCCTCCATGACAATCACTCCAACCTTTTCCCATATCATTATAACACTGTTATATAACATGGTTATTATGGTACAAAAAAAGGCATCCGTCAATACATATAACCGATACCTTTTCTCATTAAACCATTTTATATGTTTTTTTGAAAAAACTTCTCAAAACCAATGAATGCAGCGTACTTTCTCAGCCCTTCATCCACCATCTGTCCGGGACCTGCCATATTGTAGAGGGCGGCTTATAAGAGCCCCACCAGCTCCAGGCTCGGTTTTAAAGTATCTGCTCCCGGCTGCCATTTTGCCGGGCATACCTGATCACCGTGCTCCGCCACAAACTGGGATGCCTGAACACGTCTGAACAGCTCGTCCGCATTCCTGCCCACATTTCCCGCGATTACCTCGCAGGCAACAATCTTTCCTTCCGGATTCAAGATAAAGCTTCCTCTTTCAGCCATTCCGTCAGCCTCTATCATCACATCGAAATCCCTGGCCAGACTGCCCGTGGGATCCGCCAGCATGGGATACTTGATTTTCTGTATGGTCCTTGATGCGTCATGCCATGCCTTGTGGACAAAATGGCTGTCGCAGGATACGCTGTATATCTCGCAGCCGGCTGACTTGAAGTCCTCATACTTATCCGCCAGGTCCTCCAGCTCAGTGGGGCAAACAAATGTAAAATCCGCGGGATAAAAGAAAAATACAGCCCACTTCCCTAAAACATCTGATTTCTTCACTTCCCTGAACGCTCCGCCTGCATAGGCCTGTACTGTAAAATCGCTGATTTCTTTTCCTATTAATGACATATTGTTTCCTCCTGGTCTTTGTGATGGTTTACTGCTGCCTTGCCTTCTATCCCGTTACCCTTGAAACAGAAATCCATTGCCTGCTGCCCGGTTGTTAGTTTTGTCTAATTTACTCATATTTTACCAGAACTAATCCCTTTTGTCAATAAACAATATTGATAATTATTATTAATATTGTTTATTTCGAAAAACATAAAAAGAACAGCCAGACAAGTTTCCCCATCTGGCTGTTCCCATGCTGCGTTATTACTCCTCAAACGAATTAATGACGGATAATTCCGGCTTCATATCATACTTCTTCTTAAATACTATGGCTCCCACGATTCCAGCCAGGGTACCGCTGATGGCAGCCAGCAGCAGCGCCATAAGTACCTTTAACGGCGGATTGAAGGCAAAGGGCGCCAGCAGTCCGGGTATGGGAGATGCTGTTCCCGGGGCATTGTTGATAATGCCCAGGAATGCGGCGGCCACTCCCGAAAAGCCTCCCCCGAAAAAGTTGGAACAATAAATTGGTATGGGATGCTTTGTTATGATATGGGCCTGTGTCAGCGGCTCCATCATAACAGCTGCCACGTTGCTGTTATCCCCGAAGTGGAGCATTTTAAAGATGACACCATTGGTAAAGGAACCGCCGAAGCAGGCAATAGCTGCAATACCCATGGGCAGTCCTGTAAGTCCCAGCATGGCGGTAAGAGCCATGGAACTGAGGGGAGACGTACAAATCATCTTGATAACCCCTCCCAGCAGAAGTCCCATGAGAATGGGCGACTGCTCTGTAGCTGCCGAAATCATGCCGCCGATGTGCGCCAGGGCTGCATTCACAGCCGGATCCACCAGGAAGGCGATGAATCTGGCAATCGGTGCAATCATGAGAGCACCCAGCACGGAATCCAGGCCCGGCGGAAGGTGTTTCTCAATAAACGGCGCAATGAAGCCAATTGCATATCCTGCGATAAATCCCGGAAGGATGCCGTATCCTCCCAGAGCAACACCGGCAACTACTGCAAATACGGGATTCACTCCCATGCCTATCGGTACCATAATTGCCGCTGCCACGCCGCCCATGTTGCCCGATATGGTGCCCGTTTCCCCAAGGAATGCCAGGTGAAGCAAATCTCCGGATATGTACCTGTGGACAGCCTCCACAAGGAAA
Source organism: Enterocloster sp. 210928-DFI.2.20 (assembly GCF_020554465.1). Taxonomy (NCBI): domain Bacteria; kingdom Bacillati; phylum Bacillota; class Clostridia; order Lachnospirales; family Lachnospiraceae; genus Enterocloster; species Enterocloster sp. 210928-DFI.2.20. The sequence continues at coordinate 41,027 of NZ_JAJCHK010000007.1, read as the reverse complement.
GTTGCAACTGCTGCATTGGCCATTCCCGACATGGCCGCTGAACCTTTGGGCGCCTTCATACTGAAAAGTGAGAAAGCTGCCAGCGTCAATAATAGTAATCCTAACCCCGTAATAATTGTCATAAATCTACGTTCCTCCTGTTTTTTGCTCTCCGCAGATATGCTTGGCCGCTTTCCACCACAGACCGCCGTTACCGCTGTGATAGCTCTTAAGCTAAGGTATATCCTTGGTAGAGTTTTCGCAATGCAGGTAACGAAGAAGTCCCCAAAATTGCAAAAAAACAGAGACAGACATAAACGTAGCGTAGATGTCTGCCTCTGTCCTTTTACCTGAAAGTTTCCCTGACGCGGTTGCTGCTATGCCGCCGGTTGCTTCATCGGTATTCACATTTTAGTGACCTTCTCCAGAGTCCCGTCCGAATTCGATTCTTTTGCCTGAGAGTTTGCGCATCCCCTTCGGCGTTACCTGGCGGTAATCTCTCCCGAATTCATCAACCGGTCTGTCATTAACTTTGTTTATATTTTAACATCAAACATAGAAAAAAGCAATAGAATTATGTTCAGTTTATTTCTTTTTCACAAAAAACATACCGTTTTTTTATGCATACGGCACAATTTTTTTCACAATAAATGACAGAAAATAAACATATGTCCATTTACTCTCTTCCATTCCCAAAATAATTGTAAAATACAGGAAGGGGGATTTTATTTTTTTTCTGTACGCGCCTTCAAAAATCAATCCAGAAGATTGGTCATGCTCTTTAAACTGATAGCCAGAGTGGATGTATTGTGGAGCATAGCTGATGCGGCCGGGGTTATGACGCCTCCCACTCCCAGAAGAATAAGACCCAGGTTGAATCCGATAACAAACCGGTAGTTCCGGTCAATCCGGTCCATGAGTGCCCGGCTGATAGCCCTCAGTGTCACCAGTTGGAACAGGTTGTTCTCCGAGATGGTGATATCTGCTATCTCCCTGGCAATCTCAGCCCCTTCGCTGATGGCAATTCCCGCGTCAGCAGCCGACAGGGCCGGCGAATCATTGATTCCGTCGCCAATCATAATAACCTTACGGCCCTTTTTCTTTTCTTCGTCCACGAACCGGGCCTTGTCCTCGGGAAGGACCTCCGAATAATACTCGTCCACTCCCACCCGTCCGGCAACAGCGGCGGCTGTGCGCTCACTGTCTCCTGTCATCATGACAATCTTGGTGATTCCCTGCCTGTGAAGGGCGGCGATGACCGCATCCGCCTCATCCCTCAGAGGGTCCTCAATGCAGATAACGGCTGCCAGGCTTCCTCCGATGGCCAGGTAGAGGTGGGAATATTCCACGGGAAGGCTGTCAAATACCGTTCTCTTATCCTCCGGTATCCTGCATCCCTCATCTTCAAACACAAAGTGATAGCTTCCAATCACCACCCTTTCATCTCCCACATAGGTGGCAATGCCGTGTGCTACAATATAATCCACCCTGGAATGCATCTCCTTGTGGACCAGCCCCCGCTTCACTGCCTCATTTACCACAGCCTTAGCCATGGAGTGGGGGAAATGCTCCTCCAGGCAGGCAGCAATGCGCAGCAGCTCTTCCTTTCCCATGTCATTGAATACCACCACATCCGCCACCTGGGGCCTGGCCTTTGTCAGGGTTCCTGTCTTGTCAAAGATAATGGTGTCGGCAGCAGCCGCTGCCTCCATATACCTGCCTCCCTTTACCGTAATATGGCAGCTGCCGGCCTCGCGCATGGCCGAGAGCACAGACAGGGGCATAGCCAGCTTCAGCGCGCAGGAAAAATCCACCATCAGGATGGACAGGGCCTTTGTCACATTGCGGGTCAGCAGCCACGTAAGGATGGTTCCGCCCAGACTCCAGGGAACCAACGCGTCCGCCAGGGTGGCTGCCTTTCCCTCAGCCGTGGACTTAAGCTGCTCCGACTCCTCAATCATGGTCACAATCCGTTCAAACCTGGTGTCGCCCGCAGCCGTTCTCACCCGCAGGGTAATCTCTCCCTCCTCTACGGCTGTTCCCGCATACACGTAGGAGCCCTCCTCCTTCCTGACAGGCACTGATTCCCCCGTCATGGAAGCCTGATTCACCATGGCGTCCCCGGAAGCGACCACTCCGTCCAGAGGAATCACATTTCCCATATGGACCGTTACCAGGTCTCCCTCCCTGATTTTTGAAACAGGAACCAGAACCTCTGTCCCATCCACATTCTGCCATACCCCGGCAATGTTTAAGGACATGCTCCTGGCAAGGTCGCCCACTGACTTTTTGCGGGTCCATTCTTCCAGAAGTTCCCCAATCCCCAGAAGGAACATAACAGAACCCGCCGTGTCGAAATCCCGTCTCAGGACAGACACGGCAATCGCTGCGGCATCCAAAACCTCCACCTCCAGCTTGCCCCTGAGCAGACAGCGGACTCCCTTTAGCAGGTACCTGACGGAGTGGGCGGCCGTATAGACGGCTCTGACAGAAGCCGGCAGAAAGGATTTGGCAAATGCCCTGACCACCACTTTCCGGACCAGCTTCTCCTTGTATTCGCGGTTCAGGGCCCTTCCGCTGTTCTTCGGCACCAGCTCTTCCATCCGCTCACTATCATAAGAAAACCTCTGTATTCCCTCCAGTATGCACCTGCGGCTGCCTTCATACACCACAGCGGCATCCGCTGTTCTCTCATATACCCTGACATTTTTTACTCCGGGAAGGGTGCAGAGATAATAATGCAGCAAATCAGCCTGCCGTATGCTCATATCCTTCTGATAAAAATGAACCCTGACCCTTCCCCTTATCTCATGTCTAATTACAAACTTCATTGTTTCAAGCTCCTATTTTCAACTGTCCTGGACACATTTTCAGAGTAAATGAAAAAATTACCGCCCGGAGATTTCTTCCCCAGGCGGATTATACATTACGCTGTAACCGTATCAGCAGAAGCTGTCTCATCTTCCTTCAAATATTCTGAGGTATGCTCAGGGGACTCCTCCCTGCTTTCATCCTCAAATACCTCCTGACAGCGCTGTGCATTGATTTCCCTGGCCTCTGCCAGAATATCCTCAGCGTTCTCCTGGATATTGGAGGCGGTGGTCATCACACAGTCTTTAGCCCTTAATCCGGCAGCCAGGCAGTTGATATATAACTTTTTGGCATCATCGCTTCCCAGAATCTTCACACCTGCTGTTCCAAACAGGACGCCGCCTAAAAAAAGGCCCATTTTTTTACATTTAAAACAATCGATCATTCCTTTATCCTCCTAAATTATATGTAAACAATCCTTATCAGGCACAAAAGAGTATGCAGGGCTGTTATGATGCTGTCTTGGCCTTTACATTCACATTAAGAGAACTGCCCTCTTTATAAGGCCTTACTAACAGATAGATGAATACGGCCACGGCCCCAATTGCCGCAACGGTTCCGACTCCAAAGGTTCCCTCTGTAAACCATCTGCCAAACTGGTATATGCACAGTGCCACCACATATGCAAGTATGGTCTGATAGCCGATTGCAAACCAGGTCCACCTTGCATTGTTCATCTCACGCTTGATGGCGCCTATGGCAGCAAAACAGGGAGCGCACAGCAGATTGAACACCAGGAAGGAATATGCGCTGACGGCTGTAAAGCTCTGGGCCAGTGTTCCCCAGATTTCTGATCCGTCCTCAGCCACTTCCGCAAAACCATAGAGAATGCCGAAGGTGCCAACTACGTTTTCCTTTGCAACCAGACCCGTGATGGCCGCCACAGCTGCCTGCCAGTTCCCCCATCCCAGAGGAGCAAATATCCAGGCAATGGCCTGACCGATTGACGCCAGAATTCCATCCGACAAATCTTCCACCATACCAAAATGTCCGTCCACAAACCCAAAGCTGGATGTAAACCAAATAAAAATAGTGGACAGCAGGATTACGGTTCCTGCCTTCTTGATAAAGGACCAGCCTCTCTCCCACATGCTGCGCAGAACATTCGACACAGTTGGAAGGTGGTAAGCAGGAAGCTCCATTACAAACGGCGCCGGATCCCCTGCAAACATTTTTGTTTTCTTTAAGATGATGCCGGAGCAGATAATGGCTGCAATTCCTACGAAGTAGGCGCTGGGTGCTACCCAGGAAGCGCCTCCGAACAGGGCTCCCGCAAACAGCGCAATAATAGGTAGCTTTGCTCCGCATGGAATAAAGGTGGTGGTCATGATGGTCATTTTGCGGTCCCTGTCATTCTCAATGGTACGGGAAGCCATGATGCCGGGAACACCGCAGCCGGTTCCGATCAGCATGGGAATAAAGGACTTTCCTGACAATCCGAATTTTCGGAAAATTCTGTCCATGATAAACGCCACCCTGGCCATGTAACCGCAGGATTCAAGAAACGCAAGGAAAATAAACAGCACCAGCATCTGGGGCACAAAGCCAAGCACAGCGCCCACGCCAGCCACAATACCATCTAATATCAGGCTGGAGAGCCAGTCAGCACAGCCCACCGCGGCGAGGAATCCCTCCACAACAACAGGTATGCCCGGCACTTCCAAGCCAAACAGACTCCAGCCTTCCCCAAACACTCCGTCGTTAGCCCAGTCAGTGGCCCAGGTTCCCACGGTGGTAACTGAAACATAGTAGACAACCCACATGACCGCCGCAAATATAGGCAGAGCCAGGAAACGGTTGGTGACGATATGGTCAATTTTATCGGAGACGCTCATCTTCTCTCTGCTCTTTTTTGTATAACACCTGCCAATAATGGATGTAATGTAGGTATAGCGCTCATTTGTGATGATACTCTCAGCGTCATCGTCCATGGCCTCCTCCATGCGCGCTGTGATGCTTCCCACATCCGGAACCATGGTCATTTGGGCCCCAATCTTGTCATCCCGCTCAAACAGCTTGATGGCATAGAAGCGCCTCTGCGCCTCAGGCACATTTCCTCCGATGCATTGTTCGATTTCCTCCAGAGCCGCCTCCACATCGGCGCAGAATTTGTGTACCGGTACAGATGCTCTGCTGTCCTTTGCAAGCTCCACTGCCTTGTTGGCGGCCTCCATGATGCCGGTGCCCTTTAATGCGGAAATCTCCACCACCGGGCAGCCCAGCTCCCTGCTCAGAGCCTGAATGTCAATCCGGTCCCCGCTCTTTTTAACCACGTCCATCATGTTGACAGCCATCAGCACGGGAATCCCCAGCTCCATTAACTGGGTGGTCAGGTACAGGTTGCGCTCCAGGTTGGTTCCGTCCACAATGTTTAAGATGGCATCCGGCCGCTGGGTAATCAGGTAGTTCCTGGCGACCACTTCCTCCAGCGTGTAAGGCGACAATGAATAGATACCCGGAAGGTCCATGATGATGACATCCTTGTTCCCCTTAAGTTTTCCTTCCTTCTTTTCCACCGTGACACCAGGCCAGTTTCCAACAAACTGATTGGATCCGGTAAGACCATTGAACAGCGTGGTCTTTCCGCAGTTGGGATTACCGGCCAAAGCAATTTTGATTGACATTTTCATATCCTCCTCATTCTCTTATTGAGAAAATTTATCAATAAATTAGTTGTAGCTAACTCATTCTTTTAAAAAAAAGCAGTTTCTACTGCACTTCAATCATCTCGGCATCCGCTTTCCTTAAGGACAGCTCATAGCCCCTAACATTCACCTCCACAGGGTCCCCCAGAGGCGCCACCTTGCGGACATAGACTTCCGTCCCTTTTGTGATGCCCATATCCATGATACGCCGCTTTACGGCCCCTTCTCCGTGAAGTTTAACAACCGTTACCGTGCTTTTGCATTTTACTTCCTTCAATGTGCGCATCTTATTAATGCTCCTTTCCTTCTCATACCCGCGGCCAGCTTACACCATAATCTTATTGGCCATTTCTTTGCTGATAGCAACCCTTGATTCCTTTACATTGACAATCACATTGCCATTGTTAGCTGAAACAACAGTCACACTCGCTCCCGGCACAAACCCCATGTTCTCCAGATGACGCTTTACCTCTTCCTTGCCGCCCACCCGGACTATGGATGCCACCGTACCTTCTTTTACCAATGTCAACGGCATACCCATCACTCCTCTTTCTGAACCTGATGTGATTCTGTTTCCTGAAATTTCCATATTGCAGCTGGAAAGTTATGGTATCCTAACTGCAAATTTAGGTTAGCACCAGTTAACCAAAATGTCAATCGTTTTTTCAAATTAAATGCGGATTTTTTGCTATTTCAGTCCTGACGCTAATTTGCGTTTCCTTTCCGGGTATGATAAAATAGAAAATAGCCGCCGCAGACTTTGAACTAACTAATATTTATCAGTGGGAGGATTTGATTAAATTGAAAATACAGGAATCAGCTGAAAACTATCTGGAAACAATCTTGATTTTAAGCCGCAAAAACCCCTATGTCCGCTCCATCGACATCGCCAACGAACTGGCCTTTTCCAAGCCCAGTGTCAGCGTGGCAATGAAGAATCTGCGTGAAAACGGTTATATCCTCATGGATGACCAGGGGCACATCACCCTCAGCAGTATGGGAAAGGAAATCGCCGAAACCATGTACGAACGCCACACCATGCTCTCCCAGTGGCTCATGTACCTTGGCGTGGATGAACAGACAGCCGCGGAGGATGCCTGCCGCATTGAACATGTGGTCAGCGCAGAAAGCTTCCGGGCCATCAAGGACCATATTACCAAGGGGCATGAGCTTCCGGAAGACAATTTATAAGGCACGCAGTCAGAAATATTCCTGCTGCTGTCCCTGTTTTTCTTCCGGGTTCCCCGGACCGCCGGTCCTGATATACACACTTTCCGGCCGCCCCTTGGTGGTGGTCCTGGTCTTATATGCAATCTTCAGATATCCCTCCTGCTCCAATACAGCCAGAAAACGGTTGGCGCTCCGCTTGGTGATGCCCAGCCTGAGCGCAAGGGTCCTGGCTGTGATTTCCTGCTTTTCGGAGGCGCTGATAGCAGTAAATATTTTCTTTACTGTCAGGGGTGAAAGCTTGGACTGCACGTCCAGCACTTCACTGTTGTCCACATTAAGGAGAAGCTGGCCGCAGTCCCCCATGGGACCAATAATCTGCTCCCTCTCATTGATCAGGTATGCCAGAGACTGCTTAAGTTCAGCCTCATGGCAGGCGTCAAGAGCATTTAACCGGGCCTGTGAAAGACTGTTCCCAAGACCGCAGCCGATGCTGAAACGGGCGGACAGCTTTTTTTCCCTCAGAAACGGGCTGAGGCGGTCCTCCTTAAAATCTCCGGTCCAGCCCGAAACATGTTTCTTGGTAGACACGATTTCCAGCCCGTAATGGCGCCTGTGGACCGAACAGTCAATCATGGATGCCCCTATAAATTCAATCACAAGATTTTCAAGCCTCATGTAATCATAATCCAGGCCCTGGAACATCTCACCGCCGGAACCATTTTCCGACAGTTTCACGATGATGACTCCCGGTATCTGCTCCTCCAGCTTCCTGCGCTCAATCTCATTGAGAAGCTTGTCGCACATCTCCCCCACATACCGTTTGCTGGGGAACGGGAAATAGACCTTCACGCCGGCCTCCTGCAGTGCCGGCACAATACTGGAAAACCGCGTGACGGATAAATCAATCTTTCCTTCCTCCCAGAGCCTTACATGTTTCCCGTACTCCTCCTGCTCAATTCCAAGCATCCGCTCCATGTCAAATTCATCCGCTGAAAGCTCCCGGATATCGGGCATGGGGCTGCGCCCCTCCACAAAATCCTTTAGTCCCACTCCGAAGATTTCCACAATATCAGCGTAAACCCTTGTAAAATCCAGGTTCCTGTTCTCATTTAACAGCTTTAGAAATAAACGGTACAGGGCAGCCTCATCAGTGTTGAAAAAACAGATGGGGCGCTTTTCTTCTTTATAATAAAGATGTATCATGTGCGCAGGAAAACTGCCGGAAGTCAGGATGCCGTCAAACTCCTCCGTAACCTTTTCATAGATATACTGTATATCTGAAAATGTTTTATATGTAAATATGCAATAATCAACGTCCAGGTCCCCAAGCATGGACTGGAGAAACTCTTTTATATATTCTGTTGCGATGACTGCAATCTTTCTCTTCAATTCCATTCCTCCCAAAACCGCTTTGTCTTTTATCTTAACATAGCAAAGGAAAATCCGCATCCTCCAAATGGAAAAATCCCCGGCTTTTTGTCAATTGTGCATATAAATATTTTTTATCCCCTTGACAAACATGGTCTTTTTGCTATAATAAAGACACGTCTTTATATAGTCTTTTTATATTCCAAGGAGGGTACCGCAATGAACGAATTCTTACGACGAGCAAAGGAACTCGAACACCAGATGCAGAAGGACCGCCGCTACCTGCACCAGCATGCCGAAGCAGGGGAACACCTGCCCGGAACCACTAAATATGTCATGGAACGCCTTTCTTCCATAGGGCTTTCCCCCCGGGAAATCTGCGACTCAGGCATCACTGCCCTGATTGAGGGCAGCTGCCCCGGCAAGACCATACTTCTCAGAGCTGACATGGATGCGCTCCCCATGAAAGAGATGAACAGTCTTCCCTTTCAGACAGTCACGGAGGCGGCCCACAACTGCGGACATGACATACATACCGCCATGCTTCTTGCTGCTGCCCAGATTCTGCATGAGCGCAGAGATGAGCTCTGCGGCAGCGTCAAGCTGATGTTCCAGCCGGCGGAAGAGGTTTTTACTGGTTCTGAGAACATGATTAAGGCGGGAATTCTTTCCAATCCCACGGTAGATGCCGCCATGGGCATACATGTGATGTTAGATACCCCGGTTCCCTCCCTCAACTATGGCACGGGCTTCATGACGTCCTCCTGCGACGGTTTTAAAATCACGGTAAAAGGTGTGGGCTGCCATGGGGCCATGCCTCATCTGGGTATTGATCCCATCAATGTGGGCTTTCATATTTACAGCGCCTTCCAGAATCTCATAGCCAGGGAGTGTGATCCAGGCGAGAAGGCAAGTCTTACCCTGGGTGCGTTTAATGCGGGAAACACCTCCAACATTATTCCTGACAGCGCCGTACTCATGGGCACCCTGCGCACCTATAACAAGGATTTGCGCGCCAGGCTTGTAAAAAGGATGCATGAGATTGCAGAATACACGGGAAAGGTCTTTGGAGTGGCCATTGAATACGAATCCCTCTCCGAGGTGCCATCCACCTACTCTGACCCGGCTCTTACCAGGGAGCTGGCAGAATATGCCTCTGAGGTGGTTCCTGATTTCATCAAACACACCGATTACTCCGTAACACCTTCCGATGACTTTGCCCGCGTGTCCGAAAAGGTCCCCACCGTCTACTTCATGATAGGATGCAGGGTGGATGGGTGCACGGTTCAGCACCATAATCCGGGCGTATTATTCGATGAAACCGTCATGCCCTACGGGGCCGCAGTACACGCAGCCTGCGCATTTAACTGGCTGAACAGGAGGAACGCATAATGGAACGCAAAAAAATATACTATGGCTGGTTCGTTGTCTTTGGTTGTCTCATGATTACATGTACCATGGTCCCCCCCATCATGGCGCTCAGCAATAAATTCCTGATACAGGTTACGGGTGAGCTCCAGATTTCCAGAAGCGCCTTTACCCTGGCCAATACCATTCTCCAGGGTCTCGGAATCTTCCTGTCCCCTGTTGTGTCGGCCAGGCTTGCAAGAGGCAACATGAAACGGATTCAGACCGTCAGCATTATCGGCTTTGTCCTTTCCTACGCTTCCTTCTCCCTTGCCACCAATGTGATTCATCTATACATTTCCTCCTTCTTTACCGGTATTTTCTTTTTAAACGCTTCTCTGATTCCGGTGAGCATGATGATTACCAACTGGTTTGTCAAAAAGAGAGGACTTGCCATGAGCATTGCCATGGCCGGAATCGGCGTGGGCGGCACCATCTTCAGCCCTGTGATCACATGGCTGCTGGGGGCATATGGCTGGAGGAGCACCTACCGGATCATGGCACTCATTATCCTAGTACTGGCCCTTCCCGCTGCCCTGTTCATCCTCAAGAAACGTCCGGAGGATATGGGACTTTTACCCTATGGCAGCGAGGATTCCACCATTGAGAGTTCCTCCCTTCAGGATTCATCCTCCAGGGATGCTGCCTCCAAACGAATCCCCCAAAAGGCAGACGTGGTGTTTCCGCTGAGCGTAAAGGAATCCAGGACAAAGCTGTTCTTTATCCTTTTCATATTCGGCATGCTGTGCAACGGACTGATTAATACGGGCTCCCTGGGCCACTTCCCTCCGGCCATCGAGGAACTTCAGGGCCCCCAGGTACAGGCATTAATCATCTCCCTGTATTCCATGATTGGCATATTCGGGAAGCTGGTCCTTGGATGGCTCAATGACAGGTTCGGCGTTGTGGCCAGTACTGCTTTTGGATGCATCACCTTTGCCCTTTCCTTTATCTTCATCCTGTTTGGCCAGAATATCAGCATGCTCTACATCATGGCCTTCCTCTTCGGCCTGGGAGATGCTATCGGCACCGTCACCCCTCCGCTTATCACCTCCGCCATCTTTGGCGCTGAAAAATACGGCGAGGCATACGGAATCGCCAACAGCTTTACACAAATCGGCCTTTCCCTGGGAGCGCTCATGGTGGCTGCCATATACGACACCAGCGGCTCCTACAACACGGCCTGGATTCTCCTTCTTATCCTGACCCTGGGCGCCTTCGCCGGCTGGATAGGCGCATATACCGCATCCAGAAAGTACTGCCGAAAGCCTGCGGCGGGCAATACGCAGAATATGCAGGCCGCGCAATAAAACCGGAAGCAAAGCGCCCTCAAACCATTCAAGTATGCCTGAATGGTTTGAGGGCGCTTCTTTTTCATTTGTGCTTCTTTTTCATTTGTATTTAATTCTGTATTCCGCTACATAAAGATGCCGGTATGCCGCATGTAAAAAGTGCTGGCAGCTTCAGCCTCTGGAACGTCTGTAAAAACATTCTTATGACAACAGTTTTTCATATAATTCCCTGTCCCCATCCTTAAACACATTAAAAACAATCCGGTCAAAGGCCGCTTTGCGCTGTTTTATGAATTTCGTCACTGTATCCACCGCAATCTCAGCCCCCTTATCATTGGGAAAATGGAATTCTCCGGTAGAAATACAGCAGAAGGCGATGCTCCTTAATCCCTGGTCCGCAGCTGCCTCCAGGCAGGAAACATAACAGTTTCTCAGGTCCTGTTTCAGTTCTTTTGTCAGCCTCATTCCCACCACAGGTCCCACGGTGTGAATCACATACCGGCATGGAAGGCAGAACCCCGGCGTCAGCACTGCCCTTCCGACAGGCTCCTCATAATCTGGGTCCTCCCTGTGCCTGTCATCCATATACCGGTTGCAGGCCTCACGCAGCCTCAGACCCGCAGCGGAATGAATGGCGTTGTCAATACAGCCGTGGCATGGCACAAAGCACCCCAGCATACGGGAATTGGCCGCGTTGACAATGGCATCTGCCTGCAGCCGTGTAATATCGCCCTGCCATACGGATATACGGTCCCCAAACAGGACGCCGCTTCCATATTGCTCCTTTACGGTTGGTATGTCAGCCAGACTCACAATTCCCTTTTCCCTGGCTTCCTCCCTCAGGAATTCATCCTGAATCTCCAGGAATCCGGCAGGCAGTGGCCTGGGCATACGGATATTCATAAGGGAACGCATGACCCTGCGCCGGTCCCGGGGCCTTACCTCCATGTCCCTGCAGCTGCCCGAATCCTTCTTAAGTTCTTCCACAATATAGTTAAGACGTGCTTCCTGGCCCGTCTGCTTCATGGCTGACAGCTCCCTTCTCCCCAACCGGCCCCGTCATTGCATCCTGCGTCTGTTCCTGCCAGATGCTCCAGCACATGCGCGATGTCAGCCTTCAGCACCAGTGACCGGTCCATGATGTCATCCGGCACCCACGCCTGCTCCAGATTGACGCTGATATAAAATGCCTGTTTCCACTGCTTTGTCATTCTCCAGAAGGGGTATTTTATAATGCCGGGCGTGTTCATACCCACCCCTAATTCCAGGAAAACCAGTGTTTTTTCCTGATTATTGCGCAGAAATGTTTCATACCGTACCGCTGCCCGGTACCACGCCTCATCCTCCACAAAGTTACCGTCGCACCTCAGATGTACTTCCATGTCGCCTCCGCACACCGGACACTTGGGCACCTGACAGGAGGGAATCCTGCAATCCTTCTGTTCCCTCAGCATGGCCCGGATCTGCGCCTCATTGTCATACAGTTTCTTATGGCATGCCTGTTTGCACTGGAACAGCCCGTAGTCTCCCTGGGTTGCAAATATACACTCGTCCTGAAAACCGGCCAGCCAGAACTGGTGGTCCACATTGGTGGTCAGGACAAAGTGGTTTTTATCCTTCATCATGGCATACAAATCCCTGTACAGCTTTGCCGCCGGCATGTCGTACCTGTTATAATAAATATGGCGGCTCCAATAGGCCCACTTCTCCTCCTGGGTGGGAAACGGATAGAACCCCGCCGAATACATGTCCCTCATGCCGTACCGCTCTATGAATTCCCTAAAATGATCCTCAAACCGCCTGCCTGCATAGGTCAGACCGGCCGCAGCAGACAAGCCGCTTCCTGCTCCGATGACAACAGCGTCAGCCTGCTCCAGACGCCGTTTCAGCGCCATGAGACAATCCCCAGTATTCAATATCATCCCGCCTTTCCAGGGCCTCCGCCCAATCTGACTCCATTATAACCTGTTGGGGAGACGCGGTAAACTACGCACTATAAAGTGCCATGGTATATAAAAGATACTAAAGGTATGCCGGCTTCCGGACAGTCTCTATGATTTGCGGACACCTGTCAGAGTTTCTTTAACCGTTCCATCAAAAGCTTCATCTCTCCCATATCCGGCTCCGCGGCATCCCAGTCCCCGCCAAAAAAACGGTAATAGGAAAACAGCTGCTCCAGCTGCAGCCAGCTCCCGTCCATAGCCGCAGACAACAGCCCTGCAATGCGGTTGACCATATATTTGTTCAATGTCTTCATATCCTGCTGGGACAGCTGCCCATTAGCATGCATGTCCTCAACCGGGCCGTTTCTGAACGCGTAATGAGTCACTGCCTTGGAAATAGCGTCAATATTTTCTCTCCTGAGCAGCCGTTCTCTGGAATTTTCGTTCAGCTGTGCAAACAGCTCCGGATTTTCATCCATAAACTGCTGGTATATCATATTTTTAATGGATATCCCATACTTCCTTCTCTTATAGGCCACTTTCCCCATAGAGACCCCAAACCGTTCTGCGATCTCCCTGTCCGTCTTGCCTTCCTCATAGTATAAATGCTTCAGTTCTTCCTCTGTCACCCTGTCCCATTGATATTCCATGTTTTTCTCCAAATCACTTCGCGTATTTAATCCACTTTTGTACAGGCGGTAATTCCATGTTCCGGCTTCATTTTATTATAACCAGCCCCAGGTAAAAAGACAAGTTAAAAGGCGGGATACTTACCGCATCCCGCCTTCCTGCGTCTCCGTCTGATAATCACATACAGATAATATATCTCCACTTTTTATAATCCCTGTATGATGGCCGTTAAAATCGAATCATACTTGTCCTCCGGCGTATCTGTCCTGCTGGTCATGACCACCGGTACTGTGGTGCCGTTCAAGGTGCCGGAAGAAACCATATGGGCAAAATAGGTCAGCGACTTGGTAAATATATTGCCTGCGCATAAATCAGGCATCAAAAGGATATCCGGCTGTCCCGCCACCTGGCTGGTGATTCCCTTATGCCTGGCCGCATCCGCGCTAAGAGCATTGTCCAGAGCCAGCGGACCGTCCACAATACAGTTTTTAATCTGTCCCCTCTGAGCAGCCATACTCAGCATGGCCGCATCCACAGTAGACTGCATCTTGGGATTTACCACCTCCACCGGAGTGATAACAGCCACCTTTGGACACTGAATTCCCAGTTTTCCAGCCAGCTTCACTGCGTTGTTAATGATTTTCACCTTTTCGCTGTAATCCGGCGCCACATTGACCGCACAGTCTGTGGCAATCATCAGGCGGCCCTGGTACTCCATAACTGTGGCCTGGCTTAACTGGCTTCCATCCGGCACGAAACCATAGGCCTCCTTATCCAGAATGGCCCGCATGAAGCTAGCGGTCTGCATAAGTCCCTTCATAGGAATATCCGCTTCTTTATCCTTCACCATCCTGCAGGCCATCCTGGCAGCTTCCCTCTCATCCTGGCAGGGAATAATAGGGTAATCTTCTGCCACTTCCCCCATTTCGGCCAGCAGCTCCCTGATTTTGTCCTCTTTGCCAATGAGAATAGGCTCTATAACGCCCCGCTTCCTGGCCGTGACAACAGCTTCCAAGACATCTTCGTCATGGGCATTGGCCAGCACCAGGCGTTTTTTAATGTTTTGGCTCTTAATATAATCTTCCATTTCCTGAAAATTATGAAACATACTGTACTTCCTCCTGGTCATCAACCCTGTTATTCATTCAGTTCCTTTATCTCCTCTTCCCCACGCAGTGCAGCCAGTGTGTTAAGTCCCAGTGACTGCATTTCATATTCCCCGGGATAAACTGCAATGGGAGCGATGAAGGAAACCCTGCGGGAAACGCTGTCCACAATTCTTTTTGAGTGGGCAATCCCGCCTGTAAATACGATGGCATCCACCTCACCCATAAGCACGGTGGCTGCCGCCCCGACTTCCTTGGCAATCTGGTAGCACATGGCGTCCAGCGCCTCACCGCAGGCCTGATCCCCGCCTGCCGCCCTCTCCTCAACGGTCTTTACGTCATTTTCGCCTACATATGCCATAAGGCCCGCGTTTCCGTTGATAAGCCTGCGGATTTCAGAATATGTATATGTTCCAGAATAACACATATTAATCAAATCTCCAATGGGTACCGAACAGCACCTGTTGGTGGAAAAGGGTCCGTCCCCGTCTATAGCATTGTTGGCATCCACCAGCCTTCCTTTTTTATGGGCGGCAATGCTGATGCCTCCTCCCATATGGATCACCACCAGATTCAGATCCCTATAATCCTTTCCCGAATCCTTAGCATACTGCCTGCCCGCTGCTCTGTGGTTCAGCACATGGAAACTGCTGCGGCGCTTAATCTGGGGCAGTCCGCTGTAGCGGGCCAGAGGCTCAAACTCATCCGTAGTAGGCGGATCCACGGTAAATGCCTGGGGACCCTGAGCTGAAAACTCATAGGCCAGCTTAAGGCCCAGGTCCGTGGCATGATTGCCATATTTCTCACTGGCCGACTGCTCCAGCATCTTTCTCGTAATTCGGTAAACGCCTCCCACAATGGGCTCTGTGTGTCCTCCTCTGGTGACCACCGCGTCAAGGCCGGATATGAGGATTCCCTTTTCTTTCAGATAAGCTTCGATGGCCTGTTTCCTGAATTCAAACTGTTCCCATATAGTTGAAAATCCTTCCAGTGCCCTGGCAGTATGGACGATGTTGTCCTTGAACACGCAGTTCTCATTTTCGTAATAGGCAATCTTAGTGGAAGTGGAACCAAGATTAATTGCCGCAATCTTATATATCCTCATATGCATACCTCTCTCCTGTTCTTCCTAAATGATATGAAGCCCGATGGCCCCGTACATAAAGGCTACCATAATGGGAATCCAAAGCACCGCTATGACAAATCCCACCTTTGTCATCTGGCCCAGCCTCCAATAGCCGTAGTCGTAGGTGGCCATGGGAATGGGGTCCAGGGGCAGAAGGAAGATACATTTGGATGTGTAACCCAGTATCAATACCAGATACATGGGATTGATTCCTGCCTTGTCTGCAAGGATAACAATGAGTGGCACGCACACTGCCAGCACCGCGTTGCCTACCGGTACCAGGAAATGTATAAACAGGCCGAAAGCAGTCACCACCAGCATAATGGACAGCATGGAACTTCCCACCAGACCGCCCAGGAACTGGTTGCTGATCCATTCAGCGCTGCCCTGCTGGCTCAAAATCATGGCAAGGGCATTGGATGCGCCTACAATCAAAAGTCCGGCCCATCCGGTGGCGTCCACGGCCTTTTTCCAGTCTATTAAATCCACCTTAGGCAGGAAGAACACCGCAGAACAGGTCAGTGATATCAGGGTTAAATCCAGCTTTGTCCAGGTCTGGGTAAGCCATAGAAGCAAGGTGATACCGAATATGACAGAGAACTTCTTCTCATCGCCGGTCAGGCTTCCCAGCTCCTTTCGTTTCTCTTTAACATTATCCAGCCCCTGCACCTCCTCGATTTCTGGTTTCACCATCACAGTAAGGATGAACCAAGCGATCAGGGTCAGCACCACGGCCAGAGGAGCGCCTATCAGCGTCCATTGCAGGAAAGTCACATCCTGGCCCGCTATGTTCTTAAGCAGGTTAATGCACAGCACATTGATTCCGCTGCCCACAGGAGTGGCAAATCCTCCCAGACAGGCCGCAATGGGAATACCCATCATCATGCTTCGGCCAAATTTGGACTTGCCGGGCAGACAGCCATTCTCCTTTAACAGGGTATAACCAATTCCGCTGAGAATAATGGTGGTGGGGATATCCGCCAGCACCGTGGATATGGCGGCAGAGCATATCATGAAGCTCAGCAGCACCATCTTACTCTTCTTTCCCAGCATGGGAGTGATGTATAAGGATATCCTGTATCCCAGCCCGCAGTCAATGAATGCCCTGGCAATGATTCCTGAGGACAGCATAAAGAAGATGGTGGTTATTCCAAAATTCTGCATCACCACATTTGTGGTCTGTATGCCGGCCAGGCCGGGTATAAACAGCAGCAAACAGGATGCGATACCGATAGGTATGAATTCAGTGACCCAGGTAATGATGGCGCACACCATCAGGACAATGGCTCTCCACCCTTCCACACTCAACCCCTCCGGAGGAGTCATCCTGCTGCAGACCACATAGAGTAAAATCGTAATTATCATCCAAACATATTTTCTAACCCCGTTTTTTTGTTCCATAATTACCCCCTTACGGCGCCCCGCGGATGGGCGCCCTCTCTTATTCTGCTCCCAGCTGCTTTTTATAGTTTTCTGTTATATATTCCTGGAATGACTTTACCTCTTCCTCTGTGATTCCCTTAAAACGCTTCTGAAGCTTCAGGTATTCTCCCAGTGGCTTTAACTCCTTGGGCTTTACTGTCACCCGGACCTTGCCCTCTTCGCATTCATAGAGCACCCAAGCCCCAGTCTGAACAGCCAGCCTGGCCACTTCCACACTCTTAGCCGGCTCATATCCCCAGCCGGTTGGACACGGGCAGAATATATGGAGCAGACGCGGCCCCCTGATATCCTTTGCCTTCTGCACCTTTTTGCGCAGGTCCGGTATATTGGCAATGCTGGCAGACGCACAGTAAGGAATGCCGTGGGCCATGGCGATTCCCAGCAAATCCTTCTTACACACGCTCTTTCCTCCGGGTGTGGTGGTGGTCCAGGCCCCCACCGGAGTGGCGGAGCTTCCCTGAATGCCTGTATTCATATAAGCCTCGTTGTCGTAACAGATATAGAGCACATCCTCCCCCCGCTCCATCATACCGGACAGGGACTGGAGCCCGATGTCCAGGGTCGCCCCGTCGCCCGCAAATGCCACCACATGGGTATGGTCATTTCCCTGGACCGCATATCCGGCCCGTATGCCGGTGGCAATGGCAGCCGAGTTCTCCAGATTTCCCTGGAAAGCAGAAACCTTGATTCCTGTCTCGCAGCCAAATCCGCAGAACAGGGCGGAACATCCCGGCGGTATGACCAGGGTGGTATCCTGTCCCAGCACATCCAGTACATTGCGGATGATCAGTTCCATCCCGCAGCCCGCGCAGGCGCTTACTCCATGAGCCACATATCCTTTTGATTCTGTCCTTATATCTATCATGCTTTACGCACCTCCCTGATTCCCATTGCATGCTCTGTATCACAGTCAATCCAGACGGGTTCCTCTGACGGTTCTCCTGTCAGTATGTCCTCGTACACCCTGGTTATGGTGTCCAGGCTGATGTCCCTGCCTGCCAGGCCCCCAATATAATTCTTGACAAGGCAGTCTCCGGGTAAAGCCGACTTTGTCTCTGTCCAAAGCGGCGTACCCTGTCCTCCAAACCCGGTGGTGCGGTCCAGAACAGCCACCTTCTTAATGTCTCCTATGACGCTTCTTAACTTCCTGTATGGGAATGGACGGAAGGATACCACCTTAACCACACCCACCTTCCTGCCCTGGGCCCGCAGCTTATCGGATATATATTTTGCCGTTCCGGCCATGGAGCCCATGCATACGATAACGGATTCTGCGTCCTCCATGTTGTAGCCTTCTACCATGGATTTCCTGCGCCCGAACTTCCTTTCAAATTCCTCAAACACCTCTTCCATCACAGCCTCTGCATTCACAAAACCCCTGGCCTGCTGGTACTTCATCTCCGTGATCTCATTGGAACCCGTCAGATTGTCGATAACCAGAGGATCTTCAGGATCCAGATACATGTTCTTTCTGCAGTATTCACCCACAAACGCGTCGATTTCCTCCTGCTCCGGCACCACCAGCTTCTGCATGGAGTGCGAAAGAAAGAATCCGTCCAGACAGACCATGGCCGGCGTCAGCACCCGTTGGTCCTCAGCAATACGGTAGGCCATAATCATAGTATCGTATATGTCCTGAACATTCTCGCAGTACAGCTGAATCCATCCGCTGTCCCTCTCAGCCATGGAATCCTGGTGATCGCACCAAAGACTCCAGGGTGAAGCCAGAGAACGGTTTACCACAGGCATAACGATGGGTACCCGGCAGCCGGAAACCACATTCAGCACCTCATGCATCAGGGCCAGGCCCACAGAGGCTGTGGCTGTGGCACACCGGATTCCCGTAAGCTGAGCGCCCAGTGCGCAGCTCATGGCCGTATGCTCCGATTCCACCCGTATGTATTTTGCATCCAGTTCCCCGCTGTCGCACAGCTCCGACAGTTTTTCCGCAATGGTGCTCTGAGGGGTTATGGGGTAAGCGGAAACCACCTTAACCTTCGCCATCCTGATGGCTTCCACCGCTGCCCCGTTTCCATCCAACATCTTGTAATGAGCCATTATTCCACACTCCTCTCATCTATCATCGCAATGCAGTGCCTGGGACATTCATTGGCGCAGATTCCGCACCCCTTGCAGTAATCCCACATGATTTCAATGCATTCCCGTTTCTCTTTGTTCACTGTAATTACATTAGCCGGGCAGTACATGGCGCAGGTGCCGCATTTGATGCAGGCATCGTAGTCCACCTCTGGCCGTTCCAGCCTCCAGCTTCCCGTATTGCCGGAGTCAAATATGTAGGCGCACGGCCCCTGTACGTTACATCTGTCTTGTCTGGTTGTAGCTGTCTCTTGCTGCTTTTGCATTTTTCGCACCTGCCTTCTCTCCAAAAAATTCAATCAACGCCTTCTCAACAGATTCAATGGATACCACACCGGTCTTGGCCAGCGCTCCCAGGGTGGAACCATTGGGAATCCCCTTCCCTATATTGTCCAATGCCACCTGGGTCGCATTGACATAATAAACGGTCCTGAACGGAAATGCCTCCTGATACTTCCTTGCCACAGCCTCGCTGGACGCGTTGAGAACCAGTATGGTTTCATCTGTAATGCCCTTGGACACATCCACATGCTTCTGTATGATTGTCTCATCCATCACCACCACAATATCGGGCGTGTATACAAAGCAGTTCACCAATACAGGCTTATCGTCCATGACCACATCGGTGAACACCGGAGCCCCCCTCCGCTCATGACCATACGCCGGAACCGTGATTGCATACTTGTCTTCATGCAGTGACACTGCTGAAGACAAGACTTTGCCCGCAGTAACAACACCTTGGCCTCCCAGTCCATAGAATTTTAATCTTTTCATTATGATTCCTCCTTATAGTTTCTCTATATGAAATATTATTTCTTTATATGAACTATATGAATTATAGGTCTATTTGCTTTATTTGTAAATATACAATCTGCAATATTAATTTTTTTCATTATTTTTAACAATTTTTTGTCTTATTTTCATAACATCCCTCCGGTTTTTTGTGAATTTTGTTTTAATATATGAATTACTATTTCTTTATATGAAACATATCTTTTTTTCATAATATATGATAGAATAAAAAACACAAATCTAAAGGAGGGAGAGTATATGTCCGAACAAACCTCAGATGAAAAATACCTTTTGCAATCCGTAAATAATGCACTGGCAATCATAGATGTGCTTTGCGAACACGACAATTTAGGACTGGCTGAGCTGGCCAGTTACATGAATCTGGGAAAAAGTACGGTCTTTCGCCTGCTGTATACACTGCAGCGCAAGGGCTATGTATCCAAGGACCGGAATTCAAAGTATCATTTAAGCTTCAAATTTGCCCGCATCGGAACTATTGTCACCAAACGTTCTGAACTGATTGAGCTGATACATCCTTTCCTGATGGAACTGTCTGCGCTTTCCGGCGAGACAGCCCATCTGGTCACCTGGCATTCTGACACAGAAATTATCTTTGTCGACAAGGTAATCGGAACTGCCACCATAAGCATGCAGTCCATGGTAGGATTTACCCGTACAGCCCATATGACAGCCACAGGCAAAGCCTTGCTGGCTTATTCCTCACCAGAGGTTGTGGGCACCTACATGGAACTGGCGCCGTTTATCATGCAGACGCCCAAATCCATTCCTTCCCGTTCAGAGCTGGAACGGCTCATACCCCAAATTCGCGCCCAGGGGTATGCCTGCGATGATGAGGAATCCGAGACAGGGCTCACCTGCTATGCCGCCCCTGTTGTCAGCATGGGGCAGGCCATTGCGGCTATCAGTATTTCAGGCCCGTCCACTCGCATGGAGCTTAACCGTGACCGCTATGTTGCCCTGGTAAAGGATGCCGCCCTGAAGATTGGAAAAAAATTAGGTTATTAACAGATTTCAGACAAAAAACACCCCCGGAACAGACAGGGAATCCATTTCCCTTCCCATTCCGGAGGTGTTTTATAATATGTTTTCATTTTATAGTTTTATCCTGCAGTTTCATCCTTACAAACACCAAAAGACTGTCACAGGGAATGTTCCTCCTCCAAACGGAATATACATAACCATATCTTCTGCAAACTTCGTATAAAGGAGGTTTTTGCCCATGTGCACAGCTATGGTCACACAGACGTCCCAGGGGGACATTTATTTTGGCCGGACCATGGATTTCTCTTATCCCCTTGAGCCTGAACTGTATTTTGTTCCCAAAGGCTATCAATGGAATAATATCATGAACACCCACCAGGTCCGCAACCGTTACCGTTTCATGGGAATCGGGCAGGACATATCCCCGGTGGTCTTTGCAGACGGGGTCAATGAGATGGGCTTCGGGGCCGCTGTCCTCTATTTCCCCGGCTATGCCCAGTATGATGTCCCGGACCCTGAGGATTCGTCCCGGCCTGCCATCACAGCACTGGAACTCACGGGATTTCTCTTAGGTTTAAGCGCGTCCGTGGAGGAAGCAGCATCCATTCTCCGCACCATCCGAATCGTTGGCGCCGAAGACTCCATAACCGGAACCATTGCCCCGCTCCACTGGCTCGTGGCGGACCGGACCGGCAAATCCATGGTCATTGAAAAGACAGCTGACGGCCTGCATCTCATGGATAACCCTGTAGGTGTTCTCTCCAACAGCCCTGACTTCCAGTGGCACCTGACCAATCTGCGCAATTACATGAATCTCTCCCCCACACAGGAGCAGTCACAGACCTGGGGCAGCCTGGAGCTGACCCCCTTCGGACAGGGCGGCGGCAGCTTTGGCCTGCCCGGTGATTATACTCCTCCTTCCAGGTTTGTCAGGACCGCATTTCTAAAGACTCATACTCCCATTCCGGCAGGCAGGGATGAAGCGGCGCTGACCTGTTTCCATATAATGGAAAGTGTCAGTATCCCAAAGGGCCCGGTCATCACAAGCCGGAATACACCGGATTATACCCAGTACACAGCCTTCATCAATCTCTCCTCCAGAGAATACTTCTTCAAAACATACGGCAGCAGCTGCATCACCTCTGCATCACTGCCCGGCAATCCTGATGCACAAACCGGCATAAACTCGTTGGCAGCCCTTAATCAGCCCGCCGGCTTTTGCCAGCTACCCGCGTCTCAGGACGCGATCTAATACCTGGTAAAGATATTCCACATCCACAGGCTTGGTCACAAAGCCGTCCATCCCCGCCTCAGCCGCCGCGTCTGCATCCTCCTTAAAAGAGTTAGCCGTCATAGCAATGATGGGGATGGAAACAGCGTCCTGCCTCTGTATTCTGCGGATGGCGCGGCAGGCTTCCAGGCCGTTCATCTCAGGCATCTGGAGATCCATAAGAATGGCATGATAGGTTCCGGGACTGCTCTGCATGAACAGTTCCACAGCCTGTTTTCCGTTCTCCGCCCTGCGCACGCTGGCCCCCTTCATCTTCAGAAGCTCAGTGGCTATCTCTGCATTCAGGTCATTATCCTCAGCCAGCAGGATATTTATGTGCTCCAGGCAGCTGCTTTCCACCCCTCCAGCCTTCTGTTTCTCCTGTTTTATCTTTATTTCTTCTTCCACATTCGAATCCGCCAGGGAAAATGCAGCTGAAAAATAGAATTCGCTTCCCTTGCCCAGCTCACTCTTAAGCTTCAGTTCTCCCCCCATCAGCCCCACAATGGTCCTGCTGATAGTAAGTCCCAGCCCGGTTCCCTGGCTCTTGGAATAATTGGGTCCCACCTGCTCAAAGGCTCCGAATACGCGTTTCTGATTCTCCACAGATATGCCCACACCGTTATCAATCACCTGAAACTTGTAGATCACCTGCTGATTCGTGCTTTTGGTCCGGGTCACACGCATGATGATACTGCCGCCTGCCGGTGTGAATTTAAAGGCATTGGAAACCAGATTGGTCAGAACCTGCTGGAGACGGATAACATCCCCCATAAGCGTACGGTTTTCCACGTCCTTTTCTACAGTGAACTCCAATCCGCGGCGCGTAGCCTCTGCGGTCAGCATGTCCTCAAGCTCTTCCACGGCCCGGTTCATGGAAAATGCCTCATTTGACACTGTCATTTTCCCGCTCTCAATACGGCTCATATCCAGGATATCGCTGATTAATCTCAGCAGATACTGGGATGAGGACCGGATTTTCCCCAGGTTTTCCCTTACCTGTTCCGGTACATCATCCATCATGGATGTTAAGTCGCTGAGCCCCACAATGGCATTCATGGGCGTACGTATCTCATGGCTCATCCTGGAAAGAAATTCACCCTTTGCGCGGTTAGCTGCCTCTGCCCTCTCCAGGCTGCTCTGCATCCTGGCTGCCCGTATTCTGGAACGGGCAGCTGCCATTACAAGAATCATCACGGCAAGGAAAACACATGCAGTCACCGTTACAAACATCACTGGATTGGCATACATTAATTCCACAATTGATGCAGATCGGGACCCTATGGTTATCATATTCTGGTTTGTCAATGCCGTCTTCTGTTCACTGCTCAGGCTGTTGACCGACTTATTCAATATTGGAAGCAGTTCGCCGTCAACCGGCCTGGTCACTGCAAAACAGATATCATTTCTGTTATTAACCAGGGTATTGGGAACAACATTGGGATAGTGGTGTGCCTGCATATCGTGCTCGATTTTGGTGGAGATTCCGTAAAAGAAATCAACCTCCCCATTGTTCACAGCCCGCAATGCCGCCCTGACATCAGGAAAATATCTGATCTCATCCGCCTTTATACCCGTTGGCATGCGCCGCCCTTCAATGACCGCTCCCACCAATCCATCCGAGGGATAGCTGACCCCCTTATTCCTGACGATAATATCACTCATGGATGCATATGCCTTTGAAAGAGCCAGCCCCATGTCTGCCCCATCCTCCTCAGATCCCAGAAAAGCTCCTAATATATCTGCCTTGCCCTGATTTACCAGATTCAGCGCATCCCCATAGGTGTCCGTATACTCGTAGCTGAATTCCAGCCCTGAAAATTCAGTTACCTTCTCCAACACATCCGGTATCAGGCCGTTGTGCATATCCGTATCTTCTTCCTGGCTGAACAGGGGATGCCATTCCTTCACAACTGCAACCGATACCTTTTGTTTTTCGCGGATATAGGCCTGCTCCTCATCATTCAGACAGATGCTCTCAATTCCGCTGTCCGGAAAATTTGCATTATACCGTTCCTCTGCGAAATTCGGATTAGAGTCCACAATCTTGCCCAGGGCCATGTTCATACCGTCCAGAACCTCCTGATTATCCGGAGTGGTCACAATATAATACGGCTGGGAATCAAATTCCGCAACTACCCGGAGGTTCCCCTTTACATCTGCATTATTCCCCAAAAGCATATCCACTTCTCTGTCTTCAAGACACTGATAAAGGTTCCCATCCACCAACTGGTCTTTGGAAAAGTACCTGATGGTACAGTCAATTCCATTGAGGTCCAGAAATGCCTGGAGCCTTCGTATGTTTTCCTCAGCCCGTTCATATACTCCGATCGTCTTACCGCTCATGCTTTTCCAGTCATAAGTCTTAATGCTTTTATCATCACGGCGGACCAGCAGCACGGATTTATTGTAACCTGTATTGTAGTCCGGATAGGCAAAATACTGTTCAAATTCTGGCTGGTAATAGGTTCCGCCCATCAGATCATACTGCCCGTCCAGAAATTCCGGAATTATGTCCTCTGCAGCCGTATCAATATACTCATACTGCCAGCCCGTATATTTTGCTATCTCATTGAGATAGTCCACCACAATACCGTGTCTGGTCCCATTCTCATCTGTCTCCGACATCCCCTTCAGCTCAGGGTAGGCCACCCGCAGTATCCTGTCCGGTCCCTGTGCCTTATCCTGATCCCCCGCACCTGCCTGCGCATCGCTGCATGGCAGCACAGACAACAAGCACCCAAAGACCAGGATACACGCCATTCCTGCTATCTTTTTTCCTGCTTGTAATGCATTTTTCATATCAGAGCTCCTTCTTTTGTCCCATTTCTGCTGTACAGCTTGCTGTTATTTATTTTATCACGTATTCATCTGACTTGCTATCCCAAAAATGGCCGCCCTGCAGATTAAACAGACATAGCGCAGTACTACGGCATAAAGACAAGGCCCCGGGCGCCGCCAGGCCGCAGCCGGCCGCCAAAAAAGCCCTGGTTTTCCAGGGCCCGGCATGATAACTTTTCTACAATCCAAAACATCCAACACCTCACAGGAACAATCCGGGTGCGGTCAACATCCGCCTCTACCTCATTCCAGCCTGTCTCAGCATCCAGGCAATCCTGGCACTTTCCTCCAGCTCTTCCAGACAGAAGAAGGCATCCATCAGACTTTTTCCCGGCACCACTGCCCCATGCTGTTTCAGCAGATAGCCGTCGCTGTCCATTACACGCTGTTCAAAGGCGTCAAACAGTGCCTGGGAACCAGGCTTCTCATAAGGAACCAGTCCCACCTTACCCAGCTTCATCTTCAGATACGGGGTATGATCCGGAATTACGTCTGTTTCGTCCTCAGCAGGCACAAAACTCCACAGTACCCCATAGGTGCCATGGGTATGGATGACCGCGCCTGTTCCCGGTTTCTTCTGGTATACCTTCAGGTGCAGGGGCCATTCCTTGCTGGGCTTGCTGCCGCTCAGACTTGCGCCGTTCATATCCATGACTGCAAATTCATCCGCCTTCAGGGTGCCAAAGCAGCTTCCGCTCCGGCTGATGTACATCGTTCCATTGTGGAAAAAGCTCATATTGGCCGATGAACCAGATGTCTTACTGCGCTCAAACAGGCTCCTTCCAATCCAGACCGCATCCTCTAATTTCTGCGCTAACTCCCTATCCATCATTTTCCATCCTCCGTCTGCGTCATCTCCAATACTCTCACAAAAAAATCTTCCTGTCCAAAATTCCCGGACTTTAATACCAGGCGAAGCGCCTCATTCTCCATTGGCACCATTACCGGCACTCCGGGCGCAACGCTGGCGCCAATCCTGTAGGAAGAGAATCCCAGCCGTTTTGTTACCGCGCCCGAGGTTTCCCCTCCTGCCACCACCACCCTCCTGATTCCATGGGCTACTGCCCGTTCCGCCAGCTCTGCGGCTGCCTGTTCCAGCATCTCAGCCACACGCTCCTGTCCATATTGCTGCACTTCTTTCACATTCCGGGCTGTATCGGAGCTGTAAATAAGCACTGGTGTTCCCCAGTTCTCTCTCACAAACCTCCATGCGTCCTCCAGAGACTCCCTTCCCTCAAGCATGGCCATGGGATCCATCTTATAGCTGAATCCGCCGTGGGTTTGGAAATGGGCAATCTGTTCCAGGGTAGCCCTGGAACAGCTTCCCGCAATCAGGACGGCGGCTCCTTCTGCCCGAATATCAAGCTCCGGCAGTATATCCTGACGGCGGCTCAGATGCTTTGCCAGCGGCTCCAGAATCCCGCTCCCTCCTGTCAGCAGGGCCAAATCCCCGAACAGCTCCACAATCCGCTCCCCATCCTCCATATCCTGGTAATCCGGTATCACATAGTAATGCTCCTGTGTGTCCGCCTGATCCGAGAGTATGGCACGGATTTCATCTGCCGGCCTGTCCATCTGCTCCTTCCATAGCTCCACGCAGGAATACTTGCTCTGGGGCTTCATCAGATTCGCGATTCTGGCGTCCCACATGGGGGTCAGAGGATGGTTCTTCATGGGGCTCTCATGCAGAGGCACACCGCCCACATACAATTCCCCCTTCATTACCACCCGTCCGTTGACCGGAAGCGCCGGGCACAGGACCGTATAGGACACGCCGAGAAATTCCATGGCCGCATCGGCAGCAGGGCCGATATTCCCCTTCGGAGTAGAGTCAAAGGTGGAACAGTATTTCAGATAAAACCTCTCAACCCCCTGCTCCTTTAACCACCCCAGAGCCCGCAGGGTATCCGCCACTGCCTCCCCGGTATCCTGGGTCCTGGATTTAAGCGCTATTACAATGGCCTGTATTCCCTCCCCAACCCTGCTTCCTTTTCCCGGAATTCCGTTAAAGAGCTGGACCGACATGCCTCCCTTTACCAAAAATGAAGCGGCGTCGCTGGCGCCTGTAAAATCATCGGCTACACATCCGAATATTGGCATATTTTACCTCCTGTTATCATGAAATGATATATTATACAATATATATTAGCAAATTTCATGCCAATTTGAATCACAGCCTTCCTGCTTTATCTTCCGCTCATATATGTTGCAAAACCGTTGACCAAATTGTTGCATTATTGTAGAATCGAAACAGCAACAACTGTATAACCAACCATAGGAGGCATGCCATGATCCATATATTATTTATTGTACCATACCCTGAACTTCGGGAAAAGGTTGAGTATGTCTTAGACAATCATCCTGAAAACAAACGAATCTGCGCAGACATACAGGTATTGACAGTTGACCAGATTTCCAAGATCAATGCAGGTAGTTACGATGCTGTCATCGCCCGCGGTTTCAGCGCAAAACAGCTGAAAACCATGCATCCCCAAACTCCCGTTATCGACCTGGCAATTTCCGGTTATGATATCATCCGTACTGTAGCTGAATGCCGTAAAGATTTTAACTCCACCCGGATTGCTATTTGTGGATTTTATGGAAAAATATATGAAGCCTCTGACATATGCAAACTATTAGGATGCCAGGTGGAAATTTATCCGGCCAGCAATCACAAGGACCTGGAAGCCAACATAGGTGAAGCCATCGTCCATGGCTGTGACGCGCTAATCGGAGGGTACTCTGCTGTAGAGCTGGCCGAAAGACATGGCATCCTATCCCGCCTCATACGTACCGGAGAAGATACCATCCTTCAGGCAATCAATGAAGCCATACGTACGGTGGAGCAGATACAGATTGAACGGATTGTTGCTGAGACCTATAAGACCATCATATACGCCTCCAAGGACGGCATTCTGTATATTGATTCCTCTGGAACCATACGGGTACGCAACCGTGTGGTCAAAGCCATGAACAACAATATCAGCCTGCTGTCAAAGTCTCTTCAGACCACCCTTCCCTATCTTTACAAATCCTTTAGTGAAGTTTTAAAGGGTGGACAGGAAATAAGCGGCAGCATTCTTACCATCCCCAAAAGCAACATTACTGTATCCGCCTCCTTTGTCCCAGTGGTAGTCAATAACAACATTTCCGGTGTCGTGATTACCTTATCTGATATTACCGAGATACAGAAGCTAGAGAATCAAATCCGCCGAAGCCTCAGTGAAAAAGGACTCCGGGCAAAATATACCTTTGACGACATTATTCATAAGAGTGCTGTCATCGACGCCACCATTGACACGGCGCGCAGATATGCCGCCTCGGATTCCAATGTCATCATTGTAGGAGAAACCGGAACTGGAAAGGAATTATTTGCGCAGAGCATCCACAATACCAGTTCTCGTAAAAATGGTCCTTTCGTCGCCATCAACTGTGCCGCCCTCCCGGAAAATCTGCTGGAAAGCGAGCTTTTTGGCTATGTGGAAGGCGCCTTTACCGGCAGCGTTAAAGGCGGTAAAATGGGACTCTTTGAACAGGCGCACGGAGGAACCCTGTTTCTGGACGAAATCGGGGAAATATCACTTTCCACCCAGACCAAGTTACTGCGTGTCCTCCAGGAACGTGAAGTCAGAAGAATTGGTGATAACAAGGTCATCTCCATCAATGTCCGCATTATTTCCGCCACCAATAAAAGCATCAATCAGCTTGCCGGTAAAGAATTGTTCCGCCGCGATTTGATGTACCGCCTGGATGTACTGAGAATTTTCCTCCCTCCCCTTCGCCAGAGAGAACGGGACGCTGAGCTTCTGTTTCTTCATTTGATGAGGCAGCGGGGACAGGAGAACGGTATTCCTGTTCCTGAAATCAATATTTCAGCCTTATCTGTCCTTAATGATTATCCATTTAATGGAAATATACGGGAACTGCGCAATATTGTAGAGCGATCTCTGGTAATCTGCTCCGGCAATACAATCACCAGAGATGATTTGCTAAAGGCATTATATCCCCAGGATTTAGAAGATACATCTCCGCTTCCTTCCTATACTGCATCTCAAACCTCCAGCGAAGAAAGTTCCATTTTATGGGCACTTAGAGAATGCAGCGGCAACCAGACCAAGGCAGCCAGACTTCTGGGAATCAACCGTTCTACACTATGGAGAAAAATGCAGAAATATAATATAAAAATATAATTCAATTCATGCAATGGTGTTGCACATTTTGTTGTGATATCGTTGCATTTTTTGCTGTAATGGTGTTGCAATCGCACTCCCCCTCACCCCTGATGTATTTCTCAATATATCGACCTTTTTCTTTTGTCTTTTATGAAGCTTTTATTATTTTTAACGATTATTC
Source organism: Enterocloster sp. 210928-DFI.2.20 (assembly GCF_020554465.1). Lineage (NCBI taxonomy): Bacteria > Bacillati > Bacillota > Clostridia > Lachnospirales > Lachnospiraceae > Enterocloster > Enterocloster sp. 210928-DFI.2.20. The sequence goes on along the minus strand of NZ_JAJCHK010000007.1, from coordinate 11,692 downwards.
ATATACTTGGCATAATAATTGCTTTAGATAAATGCATCGGGCAATAGGAACACGCCTTACTCTGGCCCTGCCGGGGTGGTCAGTCTCCGGGGTAATGGCGCTCTATTCCAAAATCAAGAAGAAGGAGAGGTATATTTTATGAAGATTTGCGCGACAATGAAAAAATTTCCTGGGGGTATGATGGTCATTCCGCTATTGATTGGCTGTTTAGTCAACACGTTCATCCCACAGGTACTGGAGATTGGAGGTTTTACAACAGGTCTTTTTAAAACAGGAACCTCTACACTGGTAGGCCTGTTCATCCTGTGCAGCGGTGCAACAATCAACTTCAAACAGGCTGCGCTTCCGCTCTACAAGGGAGCAGTACTGACCATTTTAAAATATGCCATCGGTGTGTTGCTTGGCCTGGGTCTTAACAAGCTGTTCGGACCCATGGGAATTTTAGGTCTTACTCCATTGGCAGTTATCACAGCCGTTACTAACTCCAATGGTGCCATCTATACTGCCCTGGCAAAAGAGTTTGGAGACAATACAGATGTAGGAGCAATCGCTATCTTGTCCCTAAACGACGGTCCATTTCTTACCATGATTGCATTAGGCACCACCGGCCTTGCGGAAATTCCAATTCTGTCTCTGGTAGCAGCCATAGTTCCCCTGATTATCGGTATGATTTTAGGCAATCTGGATGAAGATTTCAAGGTGCTTCTATCCAACGGATTAGCTATGCTGCTCCCCTTTAACGGCTTTGTGCTGGGAGCCAATACAAGCCTGTTTACCATTGCAAAAGCCGGCGCTGGCGGTATTGTCCTTGGACTTATAACTGTTTTATTTACGGGTATACTTACGTATTACCTTTACAGCCTGATTCGAAGGAAACCAGATCCTATGGGAATGGCCATTGGCACCACTGGAGGTAATGCCGTGGCTGTACCTGCATCCGTTGCCATGGCAGATCCTTCCCTGGAACCAGTGGTGGGCGTGGCTACTGCACAGGTAGCTGGTGCTGTTGTTATCACAGCCATTCTGACTCCTATCCTGACTGGGTTCTTTGCCAAAAGGGCTGCCAAAAAGCAGCAGAAATAATAATGGACTTACCCGCATATCAAGAAAGTGAGGAATTTTATGGAACGTTATATCATTAAGGCAAATAAAATCATAGCAGGCGATCAGCTGGAAGTTAAGGAAAACAGCGGGCTTCTTATTGAAAATGGCAAAATCCAAAAAATTTACGATAATATCTCCCAAGTTGAAATACCAGAGCAAATAAATGTAATTGACTATGGCGATAAGGTAATAATCCCTGGCATGATTGACTGTCACAACCATCTGGCCTTAGACGCCAGACTTGAAAATCACCTGGTCAAAATGGAGGACTGCGAGGCAGAGCAGACCATACGCGCCATTAAAACGATGAAGGACGACCTGGCAGCCGGCGTAACCACCTCCAGATGTCTGGGAGACAGGTTTTATATTGATGTAACATGTAAAAAGGCGCAGAAAGAAGGAAGGATTGCAGGACCGAAGCTGGTTGTCAGCGGCATCGGCATGCGCAGCAGCCATGGGCATGGATATGTAGGAATGCCCCATTGCGGCGCGGAAGATTTCCGCCGGACTTCCAGGGAAAATATTGCCCGCGGTGTCGATTTTCTGAAGGTATTTATGACAAAGGTTATCAATGCAACACCTTTCATTTATCACTTTTTGACCTTAGAGGAGCTGAAAGTGGTGGTAGAAGAAGCAAAAAGCGTTAATATAACCACAGCTTGCCATTGTTCTGGAGGACAGGGATTAGACGACTGCCTGACTGCAGGCATTGACTGTCTGGAACATGTGTATTATATCACCCAGCCCCAGGTAGAACGTGTTAATAAGGAGGACCGCTGGGTAGTATATACTCCCAGTTACGCCCTGAATGACCAGTTGTTATTTAAATTCTCCCCCCATGACAGTGAGGGAAGCCTTCGTGAAAAGGAAATTATCTGTAAATGTTTATCCGGCGCCATTGAGGGCGGACTTAAGTTTGGCATTGGCACTGATGGTCTGCATCAGGGGTTGGCCCAGGAGGCCTGCTATATCTCTGGTCTGGGTGCTAAAAACCGGGATGTACTGTCTGGAATCACAATCAACGCAGCTCGGATCTGCCGGGTAGACGGAACTACCGGATCTATCATGGAAGGAAAAGCAGCTGATTTGGCAATCCTGGATGGCAATCCATTAGATAATATCGAAGCTTTAAAAAAGGTTACATCTGTAATTCAGGACGGAACCATTATTTTCTGAATCTAAGCAGAGCACTACTTTGCTGATAAACTTCAGGGCCGGCACCGGGAAATACAATCGTGTATTTAACCGTACCGGCCCTGCCGTCTTTATACTTTAATTCTCCTTATAATCCGGCCAAAAATGTCTCAGTTTACACCTATAAAAAGGATGCTGCTGCAAACCGAAATTCTATTTGCAGCAGCATCTCTTATTCTATGTCACAACTTCATGCTCTATCCTGTTTTTCAATCAAAGCTTCAATCCCTCATTATATAATTTATAGGGAAGGCTTCCTGACAAATCCACCACATCCTTTGTTATAGGCTGCCCTGCCTTTACATCTTCCAGAAGTGTTGTACCATTTAACAGATAGAACGGAGCCACATTTCCAGCATCCTTGAGTTCCCACAATTCCGGAACCAGACCCTCAATGGAATGATGATGTCCCTGGACCTTAAGTATGGTTCCCTTAGGCATGTCCTTCTGGGCCACTCCGGCCATAACGGAAACCTGGCGGCATTCAGAGTGAGTACCTAGTCCCAGGATATCTCCTAACAGAATGGATATAGGCGTCTCAAGTCCCATATAATGATAAGGAAGATAGATACACGCATATTTGCCATTACGGCTTACCACATGCCCTTTACTTGTAAGCAGTTCCCATACGGTCTCATTCTCGCATTTGATGATGATGAACTCACCCCCTGCAAAACTGGCCTCATCCGGCGCACGCAGATTGCAGAATACATCTACAACACCAGTCTTCTTAAGTATGCCGCCATCTTCCTCCGGAATAAAGATATCTGCCAGTTCGCTGATTTTTGCAATAGGATAATTCAGACGTCTGTCAGACGGCACCAGCCCAGTTACATTGGATACAAGGTTCATTTCGCAAAGATCAGCGGAAATAACCGCCATATATTTTTCTAACAGCTTACGGCGTCCCTCCAATGTCTCGCGGCCTTCATAATGCCAGACTTCCTTCAGACCCGGAATATTCTCGTGCGGTTTTTCAGGGCCTTCCATATAGGTGAATTCGTCAGTATCCGGATCCCATACAAAGTCATACTCGCTGGCTTTACCGGCTGCTATGATCTCTAATCCCAATACTTTTCCCCAAGAGTAAAGGTCCAAAAGATTTCTTGGCTGATCCCCGTTAACCAGAGAGTATACGGTACCGTGTTTTTCAGCAATATGATTCAACATAGGACCACACACACTGTCAGTCTCCTTTGAAACCATATATACATTGATTCCCTTCTTTAATGCATCCGCTGATACCTCTGAACTCACAGCCGTGTTTCCCGTGCACTCAACTAATGCCGTAATATCACTTTCCAGTACCAGCCGATAGTCGTTTACAATGAGAACCGCATGGCTGGGAGCACTCTCAACCTGCTCTTTATTCCCGCATATAATAATATCCTCTTTCTTGTATCCAAGACCTGTGAGCACCTCTACACATTCGTCTGTATGCCGCGAAGAAATCAGCCTCAGTTCCATTAACTCAACCTTTGGAATTTGTGCTAACAGCGTATAGCCATATCCGCGGGTTGCACCTATAATTCCTACTTTTGACTTTTTTCCGCCGTTGTTCTTAAATAAACTAGTGTAATCCATATCGCGCATTTCCTTTCTGTTTTATATTTTTCTTCTCACCCTTCCTGTAACAGCCATCCCTGTCCCATTCTATGTAAATAATAAGTTCAGTCCATGATGCTACAGATAATGTTATGGGTATATTTGCTACTACCAAACTATAACAGCAAATATCATGCCAAAAATTAATCAAGGAAAAAGTGACAACATTTTTGCCAAAAAGCTAAGAATATTAGGGTACTGTCAAAAAAATGGAATATGAAAATAGAATGATTCAATTATACCTCGTAACATGTATGCAACAAAGGCAGTCAACAATGCAACAATGTTGCAACTGATGCCAAATGACCTTTGTCTCAGCCATCTTTTATGAAACAAGGCTACAGGGCGTTTTTCGATATTATAATAACAGAAAGACAGGAGATTTTTCACACCTCCTGCCTTCTTCATATCTCTCATTACACCTGTCTATTGATTCCGATTCACTCCCCCGTAACCGGCAATCTTATTCCTGCCATGCTGTTTGGCACAATACAGCGCCTTGTCGGCACAATACAGAACGAGACAGCAGATGCAACTCCGTACAAAACCCAGCAATTGTAAATATCCGCCAGGGCCAGTGAGACAGGCTTGGCCTTAAAGCTGCATATACAGAATATTATACCGGCTAGAAAATTAAACAAATCCAGCTTCCATGGACTTGCTATGAAAAGAATGGACATCACAATCATAAACGAGTAAAAACTGATGGCCGGCATATCCAGACTATAGGAAACTCCGGAAATAATACAGAAAATATAAATTTTCATCATACAAAGGAATACGGCAGCCTCTATGCCCCTGCTGCTCTTAAACAGCAACCACCGGTCTGCTGCCATCTCCAACAGCGTAAACACAGCCGTCCCAACATAAACCGGCTGCATGGGAGCCACATATCCGGTAAAGAAACCCGAAACAAACACAAATACCAGAAGCGACAGCACCAGCGCATTAAAAATGTCAATATCCCAGTATTATACCGCTCGATCTCTGATCTGTATGTATCAAAGTACTCTTTATTATATCCTTCCAGAAACCATTCCCTTATAAGACGAATCCCGTTCATACCCATACCCCGCACCGCAGCTTTTCATTTGTCTATCCCAATCAAAGCCCTCCCAGATGTCCCGCCAAGTCGTATATCATCTATTATACACCCCTTGTATGGTTTGGTGTAAATAAGCTGCCGCATTTACAGCTTTTACTGGCTCCGTTTTCCTATATACTGCCGGATTCCGACATATCTCCCATGCTCTGCGGGAAAGTGTTTTTCACCGCAGGGCCGCCCGTCAGGGTATATCTCTTCCGGTCATCCTTGAGCCGGTTCTGCATCAATGGTTCTACCTCTTCTCAATCCCATTTGCCTCAAATGCAATCTGCAGATTGGAGCGCATCATGCGGTCCCCCTCATATCGCTTCCACATCCACTCATATGTGTCTGTCAGCTCCGCACAGGGAGTCCGGGACATTGCCTGCAGTGCGGCGTGGGCCAGCCAGTAATCCTCCCCCTGCATCCGTTTTGCAAAAAATTCCGCAAAATCCAGTTTATCCGGGCATTTTCCCATCACGTAAACAGCTGTACGCCTGTCCTCGCTACTGTTTTCCATATTTTCTGCAAATCCCTTCAAATCCGCAGCCTTCCTGTTACTGCAGTCTCCCAGAAAAAATAAGATACGGGCCTTGTCCTTTATATCAGGGCGGTACAGCAGACCCAGCATTTTCCCGTAAAACCGGTCCTTATACTGGTCCGGCATTCTCCTGGCGCAGGCCACGGCTCCCTGGGGATGGTTTCCAACGATAGTTTCTTCAAACATCTTCAGCCCTTTCATTGGCGCCAGTTTAAAAAGCAGCTCTCCCTTTGCCCCATCTGTCTCGGGTCTGTCCCGCTGTAACAGAAGCTCAATTGTTTCAGGCTCCGCCTCTGTAAACTTATGGAATCCGGCCAGAATCCTAAGCTTGTCCTCTGTCAGAACAGCTCCCCCATACTCCTTCCTGAGTTCCTGCTGGGATTTAAGGCTGATATAACCATAGGATGTAAGGTTATGCCCGGCCAGAATTTCCAGGAAATACTGCTCAAACCACTCCAGAAATGTGAGACCCGTTAAAAAGGGACCGTATTCCGGCTCCATATTCCAGTCTATATATACAATTTTTCCTCTCTCGCTCCCCTTCCACATCAGCAGATTATCGTAGGTGCACCCCTGGGTGCCTATGACCAACAGGCCGGAGCAGACCTGCTTCATCCGGACATCATATTCATTATCATCATTTATATCCTCCATCTCTTCCATGGCCCGCGCCCAGTTAACAGGACTCATATTCCGGTCAATGAACGGAGGCAGGGCTTCCTTATCCCTGGCATCATAGAACCCCAGATATTCGTTGTACCGGTCCAGATTTTCCAGGGAGTAAAGGCCATAATACGGTCCTGCGCCGCCATTTCCCACCTTGGTGAGAAAAAATACATATTCATCCGGAAGAGTCAGGTGCCAGCGCGCCTCAAACCTCCTGACCTCCTCCCGTGTCACGGTGGGATTCAGTTTGTATCCATGTTTGGACGAACCGAAAATTTCACGCGTACCGTCCTTTTTTCCTGCCCGCTTAACTAAATCCTTTAGGTATGCGGCATGGGCGTCCGACAATGGTTCATATGTATTAGACGGATTGGGCGGATTGGGCGGCCTGGATTCCTGCTTTCTTCTCAAATACGCCGACAACTTTCCCCCTATTTTTTTGCCTGGCATACATCTCCCCCTGTCTCATCCCTGCTGCTGGCTTGAACAGCAAGCAAATGGTCGATATTCCGGATGTCATGCTTATCCACTTCCCTGAGTTCATACCCTGTATGGAATACTTTCTGACCCTTTGCCGAGATACACGGTATGGTCCTGCCCTCAAAAACCGCGCTTCCGAAATAATCCGCCTCAAATTCGTACCATCCGCCTTCCAGGTCTGCCTGCTTTGCAGTTCCATCATCATTGATTACAAATGGATGGATGTCCACATAACTCAGCTCCGGGTGGTAAAGTTCAATCCGCACCGGGCGCCAGTCTGTCACGATTTCATAACCTCGGGAAACCAAGGTGTCAAGCAATACGTCTGTGCACCGGGCATCAAAGTTGATATCCACATCCCTGTGCTCCCTGGTCTGTTTCCCGACCAGCACGTCCACACCCCAGCCGCCGTCCAGCCAGTACTGTATGCCGGATGCCTCCATCAGGTCCAATACCTTCAATAAATCCGTCTTTGTTACTGTCTCTTTTTTGAACATAATACCCTCGTCTTTCTCCATAAACATCTTATATAGCGTTTCCTGCCACTGCATCAAGTTTACCATATTCTCCCGCTCATATCTACCCGGTTCCGTACCTGAAGCAAAGACCCTGAAGCAAAGACCTGCAGCAATGCTCTGAAACAGAGGACTGATGCAAACCCCTGAAAAAAGCAAGCCGGAAGGCCCCCTCGGACCTCCCGGCTTATTCCAGATATCCTGGCATTTTTTCCCCAGCAATGACATGTATCTCAATATTCCCGGACATTTTCTTAAGGCTCATGTCCTCTCTTAAAGTTTCTCAATCAGCTGTTCAAGCTGCGGAACCGGCTGCATACATTCATGCCCCACACAGAGATAAAATAATTCACCGGTATCAGGCACCGGATAATCTTTTGTATAGGGTATAAGACGCTCCATTTCCCGTGCATTTTCCTCTGTTTTTATCACCACAGTCAGTCCTTCTGCGGTTACGGCCAGATTCGCAAGCTGAGCAGCCAGCTTCCTGCGCCTTTCCGTGTCAGAGCCAGACGACAGCGTACATACCAGCTCCTTAGCGGGATACAGCACATCCATCATGGTTAAAAGCCCATAGCTGTGCCCGGAAGGATATCCGTCCATAGCGCCTGCCAGGTAACAGAGCTGTTTTTCCAGCACCTTCTGCCATGTGACATCTCCGGTAATCCGGGTCAGCCGGTACAGCACCTGAGCTGCCACGGAATTCCCAGACGGCATGGCACCGTCATAGGTTTCCTTTGTCCTCACAATAAGCGGTTCCCCGTCCTTGGCATACAGATAAAATCCCCCGCGTTCCCGGTCAAAGAACTGTTCCGTCATTATCTCCGCCCAGGCAGCTGCCCTTTCCAGGTAATCAACCCGGAACGTCACCCGGTACAGCTCCAGCAACGCAAGACTATAACAGGCATAATCATCCAGTTTTCCTTCTCCCGCTGCATCTCCGTCACGGTAGCGCACCATCAGACGGCCCTCCTTGACAAGATGGCTTTTTATAAATGCATCCGCCCTGACAGCCATATCCACATACTGCTCTTCCCCCAGCACTGCTCCTGCCATCGCGCATGCACAAATCATCCAACTGTTCCAGGAAACCAGTATCTTGTCGTCCTTGTGAAGCCTGGCGCGGTCAATCCGGTATTGATACAGTCTTCGGCACTCCTCATTTTCTCTGCCTCCAATGGTGTCACAGGAGCCATGACAGATATTGCCGCCATGGTCACCATTGCCCCACGGTTCCTCACAAATCTCCTCGTAATTATCATTTTCCAGCAGGTTGGGTATGCTCCTGCCTTCAAAATTACCATGCCCTGTTATTCCATATTGCCGGCAAAAGTCCCTGCCCGCTTTCTCTCCCAGTACCTCCCTTATCTCCTCCCGGGTAAATACATAGTATTTTCCTTCCACACCATCGCTGTCCGCGTCCTGACCGCAGTAAAAGCCTCCCTGGGAATCTGTAAGCTCCCGCCTGACATATTCCAGAATCTTTTCCGCCACACACCCATACATCTTCCGCCCGGTGCTTCCATAGGCTTTGATGTAAGCCATGACAAGCAGGCTGTTGTCGTAGAGCATTTTCTCAAAGTGTGGCACCAGCCACTGTCCGTCCGTGGAATATCTGGAAAATCCGCCTCCAATGTGGTCAAAGATACCGCCCCTGTACATCTGCACCAGGGTTTTCTCCGCCATGGCCAATGCCTCAGGCCGCTTCTCCCTTGCGCCATACTCCATCAGAAATATCAGGTTGTGGGGCGCGGGAAACTTGGGCGCACTTCCAAAACCGCCGTTTTTACTGTCAAAACAATCCGCCAACTGCCTGAATGCCTGGTGCACCGCCCCAAGCTCCGGCTCGGCCTGCCTTTCTGTCCGTTCCTGGCTTTTTAGGTATTTCTCTATCTGACCTGCCTGGTCCAGAAGTTTTTCTTTTTTCACCTTCCACTGTCCTGCTGCCGCTGTCAGCAGTTCTTCCAGACCCGGCCTGCCATAACGGGCCCTGGTAGGAAAATAGGTACCGGAAAAAAAGGGCCTGCAGTCCGGCGTCATTATGATAGTCAGCGGCCATCCGCCCTGTCCGTTCATGGCCTGGCACACTGACATATATACAGAATCCACATCCGGCCGTTCCTCCCGGTCCACCTTAACACAGACATATTCCCTGTTCAGGATTTCCGCAATCACCTCATTTTCAAATGATTCCCGTTCCATCACATGGCACCAATGACATGTACTTCATCCGGGACAGGTCAGCTGTACCCAATAGATAAGAAAACAGGCTTATTTTCCAGCCTTGCTTTCTCAAATGCCTCCTCTCCCCACGGAAACCACTGCACCGGATTGTACGCATGCTGCAGCAGATAGGGCGATTTCTCATTGATTAACCTATTGGGTCTGTTGTTTTGATTGTCCACGATATCACCCCCTTATGAACGAATATTTGCCCTTCTATGTTCTCCAAGGATACGCAAAAGTATACCCTTCTGCCGGCGGTAATAAATCCGCCGGCAGACAGAAGGCAAACATTAACGGTCATGCATTCTTTCGGGCCGCAGCGTCTCTGATGTTTTTAATGATAACCAGGGCCACCAGCAGGAAACCCACCTTTCCGTTGACCGCATAGATGAAATTCACAATGGCTGCATAAGGCGCTACCAATCCGATAACACAGCCCGCAGCCGCCAGAACAATGGCAGCAATCTTGTAGGTATTAGTTCCTTCCTTAGCCACGCGGTTTACCGGTGTCCAGAGAAGCGGACAGGCTGTGGTATAGATTCCCGCAAAAATCACCACGCTGAAAACGGTTGCAAGGAAGGGACTGCTCTGATGCAGAATCAGCAGAAGCGGAATCTGGGAAGCGCCAACCAAATCTATATTCTTAATCAATGCGCTTCCTACAATCAAAACTGCCAGGGTCAGGACAAGAACTCCCATGATAGTACCGTACTGGGCATCCTTGGGATTCCTCTCCTCCTTGCCAATGGCTGCCAGGAATGGTGCAAACCACAGCATGCCAAATCCAAGGTAGGAAATCATGGAACCCCACCATGTTCCGGAAGCCGCTATAATTCCGGAGCCGGGAATCAGCACCTCTGCTTCCTGGAAACTGAGGTTACCGTTGATAATGCCTACAAGGCCTGCAAGAAGGCACAGCACAATAATTGCAGGACCGATTTTTCCTATGATATCAACCAGTTTATTGAGTCCCAGCATTACCGTTAGTCCTGCAAGAGCAGCAATTATTACAGCGCCAATAACAGGCTGAATACCAAACTGCTGCTGCAGGGTAGCTCCTGCGCCAGCAATCATGACAAAATAAGATGCAAAGGAAAAGATGACGGAGAACCAGTCAAAAAACAGACCTATGTATTTTCCACCGAAATAGTTAAAAACCTGGCTTCCTTTTTCAAACTGGCCTTTGCGGCCCGCCTCCAGAAAATTATAGTTCATGTAAAGGTTGCCTATAAAGAAAACGACAGCGCAAAGAACTATTTCCGTTCCATATGCCGCAAAAAACTGCATAATTTCCTGACCGGTAGAGAAACCAGAACCAATAGCAAATGCGATGAATGCGCCGCCGATAGTGACGACTCTGCCTATATTAAGCTTTTTATTCATACTTTCCTCACTTTCTTATATGATAATTCGTCCATATAACACTTCAGATGCTCTGTGGTTCTCAGAGCAATCGACATGTCCAATATTTGAAAGTCCTTAAGCTCCAAATCCGTGTAAAGGGCATCGGGGCGATAAGGCGAATCATGAAACTGAGCCAGTTTTTCCAGAACCAGCACATCCTCCCCCATATTGCTGATGGCCTCGTCACACAAGAATACCGTATGGCAGGGATTATATCTTTTATTGTAGCCGCCTCTGGGATCAGCAGCCAAATGCCAGCCTTTAATAATTAAGTCCCTGGCATGGAGCAGGCTTCTTTTTGCATTCCCATCCGTAAACTCTACACAGAGGCCGAGTTTTTCCAGTCTCTCTCCGGCTTCCGGATTATTTGTCACTACCAATACGTTCATACTGCCTTTTCCTCTCAAAAGATTGTCTGTTCCGTAATTTCAGTTGCAAGCGCCTCCACGGCTGTATCAAGCATATGGCGGCGGAATAACTTCTCATCCTCCTTTTCCAGTTCAATATTTCCTGTCGGATACGGAATTGCCATGGCAGGCACAACCCTGTTGGCGCCTACATTGATGGAAATAGGTGTTACAGTACATACATGCACTGCCGGAATTCCCTGTGCTTCGGTTTCCCTGACAATCGTTGCGCCGCAACGAGTACAGGTTCCTCAGGCAGAAGTCAGAATAATACCGTCAACCTTCATCGCCTTAAGCTCTGCAGCAATTGCCTGTCCAAAGGCAACTGCATTGTTGGTTGCGCAGCCATTTCCCGAAGTAACAAAGAGAGTATCGCTGAGCTTACCGATTTTTCCTTCTGCCTCCATATCCTTTAAATAATCTCTCGGAATCTCTAAGCCAGTAAATATAAGGCTTTCAGATTCCT